>DATLKS010000841.1:0-9240 GCA_035538255.1 Terriglobales bacterium | reverse complement strand
AGCCTGCTCCTGCACGATATCGGGAAAGGCGTAGAAGGGAAGAACCACGCTGCTGCCAGTCTCACTGTGGCGCGGGAAATCATGAGTCGCTTCGGGCTCCAGCACGAGGACCGCGAAGTCGTTCTGTTCCTTATTCAAAATCATCTGGAGATGTCGGGGAGCATGCGGCGCGACGTCTTCGATGCCAAAGTCGTCGGCATGTTTGCCGACAAGGTTGGCACTCCCGAAATGTTGAAAATGCTTACGCTCCTCACGTATGCGGACATTTCGTCTGTGAATCCTGAAGCGATGACCGACTCGAAGGCAGAGACGCTTTGGCTTTTATACGCCTCAACCGCAAACTTCCTGAATCGGCACGTGGACCAGGATCGGGTGCATGGCAGTTTGCAAGGCGAACCTCGCCGCAAGTTCGCTTCGTTGCCGCCTGCTCTCGTAAAGGAAATCGAGCCTTTTCTCGAAGGTCTGCCGCAGCGATATCTGCGGATTTATGAGCCCGAACAGATCGTTCGACATTTCGAGCTTTCCTCGCGGTTGTGGCAGGATAATGTCCAGGTCACGTTAGTTCCGTATCGGGATCTTTACGAGTTCACAGTCGTGACTGGCGACAGGCCTGGTCTCTTTGCCATGCTTGTCGGCGCGCTTTCTGCCTGGGGAATGGAAATCGTGAAAGCAAATGCCTTTTCCAACAGCAAGGGTGTGGTTGTTGACGTTTTCTATTTCAAGGACCGCTTCCGAACATTAGACCTCAATCCCTCCGAGCACGACCGGCTGAAGCGCAGCGTTGCCGAAATTCTCCGCGGTCATCGCTCTCTCGAACATTTGATACGCGCACGCCGAGGATTCAAAAGAGAGCTGCCCGCAAAGGTACCGGTCGAGACGAAAGTCATATTCGATGACCAATCCTCGCTCCACAGTACATTGCTCGAAGTCATCGCCCAGGATCGTCCCGGCCTGCTTTATCGCATGGCGCAAGTGCTGGCAGAACTCCAGTGCAACATCGAGATTGCACTCATCGATACCGAGGGAGAGATGGCGCTCGATGTGTTCTATCTCACGTCGAATAGAGAGAAGCTGCCGGTTGCAGTCCAAGACTCGGTACGTCACGCGATTCTCGAGCGCCTCAACTCAGGTACGAACGACTCAGCAGGAAAGTAAATGCGCTTTAGCGCAGACCGTGGTCGCGTTAAAGCGCACCAGTCGCCTCTAGCGGGACACGTACTCTCTGTTACTTCGCCTCGCGACTATCGAACATAAATACAAGTCCCGCCGCAGCGGTGTTTTGCGCTACTACAGGTATGTTATTGCCCTTCACGAACGTCGGCTGGTTAGACATATCACGGCGGAACTCCAGGCGCGTAAGAATGTGGCTTGCAATCGTGTGCTCAAAAGTCCCTGTGATGCCGTTGAAATGCTGAGCAGTTCCGGTAGTGAATCCGTCATGATCGTTGTAGTACTCGTACCGGGTAGCCAACGCATACGCGGGATTTAAGGCATATTTCACGTAGCCCGCGACGCCCGCCCAATACACTGGGTGGGCGATGCCTGTGACTCGATCACCGCGACCGTAGTCTGGGTTGAGTGTAAAGGAAAGCTTGGAAGTCGGTGAATACGTAACTACTGTATCCCAAAGCTGGCGCCAATTTGAATTCACGGCCTGTTCGGGACCAGCCAGATAATTCTCGGTTATGCTGACTTTCTTGGTAGGATTCCAGCCGAAACTCATGCCATAGGTCTTGCCGGTGTTGTTGTCAACGACATTGTTCCACCCGTTAACGACATATCCGGTCAAAGAGTACTTATCGTTGAACGTATACTTAGCTCTCATTCCAAAGTGGTAATACGGAATAGCGTACGAGAACAGTATTCCACGCGAATAGTTCCAGTTATCTTTCGTTTCAATCACTTCGGCGCCGGCAGGAGTGACGAATTTGCCAAAGTCGACCTGGAGACCTTTGCCCGCCGGAGCAAGGTACGAGAAGTAGGCTTCTTTTAAATACTGATCAAAGCCCAATCCGCCGAATTCTGTGCCATTGACAGCGTTAATGGCCTGCCCGAAGCCGAGCGCAATGTGATAACCGGTCCGGCTGTTCGTTGCCACTGGCTGTTTGTCAACAACTAGCTCAACGAGGTTGAGAGCGAATTGATTCGTGAATGCATCAAAGCTTCTGAAAGAACTCGTTCTATTTGCGGGCTGGTTTGCGTTATAGCCGTAGTACATGTCGACAAAACCGCTCAGGGACGTGGGTCCAAGCAGTCCAGCTAGAGTTGGCGCTCCGCTCGTCGATGCTATGGGAGCAGCGGGCGCACTGCTGGTGACTGCTGCAGCCTGCGCAGGCGCATCTTTCTTCAGCGCTGCCAATTGCAAGCGCACGTCCTCAAGCTCGCGTTGAAGTTCCTCGACTTTGGCGGTCAAGTCTGCCTGAGTGGGTGGGTCCGTCTGGCCATGAGCAACAACCGGAGCAACCAAAGGCAGCACGGAACTGAGCAAATAAGCTACAAGACGGCAATAATGTTTCATAGTTGTCACTTCACTTTCGCGCGCTCCTGGTGAGCGGGTGAGGAGCGGCAGAGTAGTGAGTGACAAAGTATTACTCTATGGAAGAAGGCGTCCAATGAATACTTTCGATGGAAGTTATACAAAACGCGGATGACTAATCTGCTCCATAGAATATCTTTATCAATAAGTATGCATTATTGCGGAAATAAGAAATGCTGATGACGCGCAGAAGATTTCCGCTCAAGAAGTGATCGACTGCATGGTCGTGGTGTGAGCACTTGCGAGAAACTGGCCGGCTGGAGTTATTCGTTCTCAGTAGGATGTGGAGCAGTAAAGGGAGAGCAACACGGCTTCACGGTGGGTGTAAATTCCATCAATTCGACGCGAGTTCCATCGGGGTCATAAACAGTCAACTGCCATTTTCCGTCTTTTCCCATTTGCATCCGGCTTCCCTCCGTGGGCGTCCAGCCGCGCGACTCTAGCAGCTTTGCGGAAGCCTTCTTATCGGGAACTCCGAGCGAGAAGTGGTTCAGGATGCCGAGACGCCGCGGCGTGACTTCTACACCCTTGTCCACGAGCATGTATTCGATCCACTGTCGGCCCTCCGGCACTTGCAGCGCTACCCAATCGACATGTCCTTCATTCATGCCGCCAAACCAATACGATCGGAAGCCGAGTATGTCCCGTAAAATTTGTCTTCGGCGGCGCGATCGCGCACCCGAACGCCCGCGTGAATGATCTGCGATGAAACCGCTTTGGGCTGCGGCTTGGGCTTGATAGTCCCTTAGACGAATTGAATCCTATTTCCCTCCGGATCTTTGACTTCAAACCAGCTTTTTCCGTTCTCTTCTTTGTTGACGCTGCTCGGAATAGTGACGCCATGCGCTTGCAGATAGCGCCGCATCTGCTCGGCATCGGTGGTAGCGAATGCAATGTTAGATAAAAACGAGGGTGGATCGGGAGGCTTCTGCGCGACGGCTTCGACTGCCTGGTGTCCAACCAAATAGATGCTGGACTGATCGCCAGGTTCCAGTCCCAGCAAGTCAACATAAAGGTGTCTGGCCGCGTCGGGTGCAGTTGTGTAGAAGGCAACGTGCGAGAAGCCGGTAATCTGCGGGCGGCGAACTTCTTGAGCTGCACCGATTGAGGTGATCGCGAGCAGAAGAGCAAACCAAAATGGGATTTTGAAGCCATAACATGAGGAAGTAGTGCCAGTCATGCGCATGGTCTTATTCTTTGTCCTCGCGGCTGGCATCGTACCTTCGTGGAGCGCGTGCAGAGAGGACTATTGCGGTCCTTTCTTGCCGTTGCTGTCAAGCGCCTGTTCGGATTTCAGCTTGGCTCGCACGAGCCGTATTTCGTCGAATGTAATCTCGGGCGGCAGTGCATCTTTGATCAGACGCAGCCGGCCGCTTCCCAACGTGGTGCAAGCCGCTTCAATCTCCTGCAATTTATCTGTCCCTATCCAGCTCGGTTGAAAGTTCAGTTGCCCATTCTCGACCAGCTCCGCTACCAGGTCGACGACGCTGCTCAGCTGCCGCCCACGTAGGTTTGCGACTTCCTGCAAAGTGCGGCCTTGCGCAAGTAGCCGGATGGTTTCTGCGACGGGCTTTGAGGTCTTCTTCGCGGCTTCGCTGGCGCGTGCACCGTCGCGGAAGCGCTGCAGCGTTGTGAGGATCTGATGTCCGTATAAGTCGATCTTGCGCTCCCCGAACCCTGGAACGCGCCGCATCTCGGCCAGTGTCTTTGGATGCATGCGACACAGCGCTTCAAGCGTGGTGTCGTACATCACAACGAATGCGGGGACCCCGTGTTTTTGCGCTGTGTTACGCCGCCACTCGCGCAGGTATTCATGCATTTCATACTCAGCCTCGGAAAGCGGAGGCTCAGCCGCAGGCAGCGGTTGTGAGCCGTTGCTGGCGGAAGCAAACTGCATGCTACGGCTTCGTTTCCGTTTCGGTTCGTATGCTGGAACGGAGAGCCAGTCGGTTTGCACGCCGCAAACGTCACATGCGGCGCACGTAGTCCACTTCGGGGTTTCTCCAAAATGGGAACAGACCTGAAGATGACGGCAGACGCGGCTTTCGACGAAGCGTCGCACCTCGTGATATCTCTGCCAGGAGCGCTCCTTCTCGGCAGGATCGCTGATTTGATCGATGAAGTACGTAAGCAGACCGATGTCGCGCTTCTGCCAGAGCAGCAAACAATCCGCCGGCGCTCCATCCCGACCGGCGCGGCCCGCCTCCTGGTAATACTGTTCGATCGACTTCGGCAACGAAAGATGAATCACTGCGCGTACAGCTGCCTTGTCGATGCCTAGTCCGAAGGCAATTGTACCCACGATGACGCGCACTTCGTCCGATGTCCAACGCTCCTGGTTACGTCGGCGCGTATCTGCATCCATTTTGCCGTGATACGCGATCGCGGGAGTACCGTGTTCTTCAAGGAAATCGACTGTCTGCTCAACGCGGTTGATAGTCGGCGCATAGACGATGACGTTCCGGTTCTGGTACTTGCTCAGCGCCCGGAGGAGCAAGTCGGATTGCGTCCATGATTCGCATTCCTTCACGATGTAACGCAGATTTGGCCGATGAAAGCTCGCAATGTACTTATCAGGATTGCGCAGGCGAAGTTGAGCAATGATGTCGTGGCGCACCCGGCGCGTGGCGCTCGCGGTAAAAGCCGCAATCGGACGCTCGGGAAAGTGCTGCCGTAAAGCGCTGAGCTGGCGATATTCAGGCCGGAATTCGTGCCCCCACTCGGAGATGCAATGCGCTTCGTCGATGGCGAAGAACGCTACGGGCACCTGCCTCAGCCAGTCGATCGTATCTTTGCGCGCCAATCGCTCCGGCGAGAGATACAGCAGACGAAATTGGCCCGTGCGTGCCTTGTGAACGATCTCTGACTGCTCATTGGCCGACATTGAACTGTTCAACACTCCCGCAGGAATGCCCATTTGAGTCAATTGCGCCAACTGGTCCTGCATAAGCGCGATCAGCGGTGAGATCACGATCACGGTTTTATCCGGAACCAGGGCGGCGGGGAGCTGGTAGCACAGCGACTTGCCTCCTCCGGTGGGCATCACGACGCAAGTGTCGCGCCCGGCCAAAAGACTCAGGACAATGCGTTCTTGCAGCGGACGAAACGAAGTGTAGCCCCAGTAGCGCTGCAGGGCCGACAAAACGTCCTGATCGGAAGGAACTAGAGGAGACCGAGCAGCGGCCTCCGAGGTCTGCATCTGGACTGGGGACTTCATTGCGTGAATCGAACGATATTCTATCCGGAAAACTACTGCGCGCGTGCGACAATTGGTCAACATGAGCCTTGCATCCGATATCAATCTCTGGCCTTCAGCCGAGCATGCACTCGAATATCTCCGCCGCGCAGATTCGATCCCGCATCGCGCTGAAGGCGAAGCAACCCTCCTGGAGTTTCTTCCACCGCAACCAACTCGTATTCTCGATTTGGGAAGCGGAGGCGGCAGATTATTGGATCTTGTCAGGGCAGCCCGGCCTCACGCACATTTTGTCGCCGTGGACTTCTCGCCCACGATGCTGAGAACACTCTGGCAACGCTTCGGCGGCGATGAAAATATAACGATCATGTCTCACGACTTTTCCGACGCGTTGCCGACCCTCGGAAAGTTTGATTCTGTAGTTTCGAGCTTCGCCATTCACCACGTGACGCACGAACGCAAGCAGAGCCTCTATCGCGAAATCTTCGACCTGCTCGTTCCGGGAGGAGTCTTTTGTAATCTCGAGCACGTTGCTTCGCCGACGCCGGCATTGCATGTAGATTTTCTTCACTGCCTCGAAACAGCGCCGGATCAGGAAGACCCGTCGAACAAGCTGCTCGACCTTGAGACGCAGCTTCGCTGGCTTCGCGAAATCGGCTTTACCGACGTGGACTGCCACTGGAAATGGCGGGAATTGGCCTTGCTTGCCGGCCGGAAACCGATCTAAGGCGCCCAAGAGCGAACACGAAGGTCACGAGGCAAAAAAACAAGGTTACGGAGACATATTCACTTCGTGACCTCTTGTTTCGTCTTGTGACTCTGGTGTTCGCTCTTATGGATCAGTCCGGCAGCGTCGCCTCACTTGAAATTGTGAATTCGCCTTTCACTCCAGCCGGCATCCTGTCGCCGCGCGCAACTGGCTGGCCGCCGCCTATCCACACGGTGACTTTTCCTGGAGTGGTGCGGTGTCTGCCTTCGGGATCGACTACGCCCAGGTCGCGACCGCTGACCGTGAAAGAGACGGTCCGTTGATCGCCGGGATCAAGCCGGATGCGTTGAAAGCCTTTCAGTGCACGCAACGGTGCGCCGGGAATGCCTTCATGTGTCAGGTACAGCTCTACGACTTCCTCGGCCTTCATCTGGCCGGTGTTCACCACATCGACGGAGAGGCGCACCGAACCATCCGCGGTGACGTTCGGATTGTCAACTTGCAGATTGCGATAGGTAAAGGTGGTGTAGCTCAGTCCGTATCCGAAGGGATATAACGGCTCGCCGTCGAAGTAGCGATACGTACGGTTGGCCATTGAGTAGTCTTCGAACGGCGGTAGTTGATCTGCCGATTTATAAAACGTGACAGGTAAGCGCCCTGCTGGACTGAAGTCGCCCGCGATTGCCTCAGCGACTGCCGTACCTCCTTCTTCTCCGGGATACCAAGCTTCGAGAATTGCAGCAACGCGTTCATCGGCCCAATTTACGGCGACCGCGCTTCCGCTCGTTAACACAAGAAGAACCGGCTTTCCGAGAGCATATATCTGTTCGAGAAGCTTTTGCTGCGGCGCCGGCACATCGAGGCTCGTACGATCGCCGCCGGAGAAGCCTTCGACGTGCACGTTCATCTCTTCGCCTTCAATCCTCGGCGAGAGACCCAGTACCATGATCACGAGATCTGCAGTTCGGGCCGCATCGATCGCATCCTGACCGTCTCCGGGCTTGCTCCAAACCAAACGCGCCTCGGAGCTGCGGATGGTTTGAAAGTATTCGATTTTGACCTTGTAGACGTGCCCTTGCTCGAGATGGAGCTGCTTGGTCAGCGTGTCGGCGGGATGGTGGATCGTCCATTCTTCGGCGATAGCCTGGTCATCTAACCACATGCGGAAGCCATCCTGGCCTGTGAAACCAACCAGGTAGTCTCCCGTCGCTGGCGGGACGAGCACTCCGGTCCAACGCACGGAGTAGTTCTTCAGCAGTTCCGGCGAGACTCCGCGATCTCCCCAGGCAAAATCGACGTTCGGATCGATCCGGGTTAGTACAGGCTTGCCTTTCAGATCGACATTCGAAAAATACTCAGCTTTGAGACCGTGGTGCTTATGTGAGCTGTCTGTATAGAGCGAGTCGGACGGGATCGCGCGCATGATGGGGCCAGTCAACCCGATGCCCTGCGCGTACACCACTTTGGCTTGAGCGAAGCGTTTCCGGATTCCGTCAACAATGGTGACCGGATGCGATGGCGTGCCGCTGTAGTTGCCGACCAGTGCATCAAGATTATCGGCATCAGGTCCGATGACGGCAATGTTCGCGTAAGACTTCCTCAGCGGCAGAAAGTTATCTTTGTTCTTCAGTAGAACTATCGATTCCCGCGCTGTCCTGAGCGCGAGCTGGCGGTGAGCTTCGCTGTCGTTTTCGTCGGCTCCGATTCGGGAATAAGGAACCATACCAGGAGCGTCGAACATCCCCAGGCGGAAGCGGGCGGTGAATAATCGCTTCATGGCACGATCGATATCGGCTTCGCTGAGGATGCCTTGCTGGACCGCTTTGAGCGCGGCTTCCCTCTCAGTCTGCACGCGGGTTCGCGGACTGCCGCAAATGAGATCCGTTCCCGCTTTGAGCGCGGCGCTTACGCCTTCTTCCATTGTTTTGGTGAAGTGGTGGCCGGTGAAGACGTCCGTGACGGCGGCGCAATCGGAGACAACGTAGCCTTTGAAGCCCCAGTCGTTCCGCAGATGCTCCTGCAGCAGCACGGTGTTTGCGCATGCCGGTTGCCCATTCACGGAGTTGTAAGCACACATTACGGAGCCCGCTTTGGCGTCCATTACCGTGGCGCGGAACGCGGGCAGGTAGGTATCTTCCATGTCGTGACGCGACGCCTGCACGTCAACCGTGTGACGCGTCGGCTCGGGTCCGCTATGGACGGCGAAGTGCTTCGGAGTGGCTACCGTTTTCAGATATTTCGCGTCATCGCCCTGCAATCCGGTGACGAAGGCAACCCCCATGTGCGCTGTCAAAAACGGATCTTCGCCGTACGTCTCTTGTCCACGTCCCCAGCGCGGATCGCGAAAGATATTGATGTTCGGCGACCACACTGTTAGTCCGCGATACCAGTCGCTGGAACCGTCTTTGTGAACTTCAGCGTTGTACTTGGCTCGAAATTCCGTGCTGATGACGGTTGCGATCTCGTGCATCAGCGGCTCGTCGAAGGTCGCAGCCAGGCCGATCGCCTGAGGAAAGACTGTGGCATTACCGGCGCGAGCGACTCCGTGCAAGCCCTCGTTCCACCAGTTGTATTCAGGAATTCCCAGTCGCGGAACGGCATCGGCGGTGTGTCCGAGCTGCGAAACCTTCTCTTCGAGAGTCATCCGGGAGACGAGATCGTCCACGCGTTGCTCGAGAGGAAGCTCGGCGTTCTTATATGGAGCGTTAGCGGGCACCTGTCGTGCTGGCTGCTGCGCAACCGCATTTGTTGAGACAGCGAGGAAAAGCAATATTCCCAGCAGGGTTAGAGGTTTCATTG
>DATLKS010000840.1:0-1702 GCA_035538255.1 Terriglobales bacterium | reverse complement strand
AAGCGCTGTGCAGACGATGCCTCGCAAGAAAAGGTCGTAGAACTCTATCAGACCATGGGCCCGGCGTTGCTTGGTTATGTCCGTCAGTTTGTTGGATCCACTGCGGCAGCAGAGGACATCGTACAGACGGCTTTCTTGAAGACTTTTGATGAAATGCAGAGGGGAAAGATTCTGAATCTGCGGGCGTGGCTCTATCGCGTGGCTCACAATCTGGCCATTGACCAGTTGCGGCGCAATCGCAATGAGGAAACCGCGGTAAACGAATGGTTCCTACAGCGAACCGAGCCGCAATCTGCGCCTTCCGCAGAGGAAAATGCAATTCGGCAGCAGAGGATCTCCAATGTCCTGAAGTCACTGAACGACAGGGAGCGCGGCTGTTTGATGCTGAGAGCCGGGGGCTTCAGTTACGCCGAAATAGGCGAAGTTCTCGGTATAAGCGCGAAGGCGGTCAGCGTCTATCTCGTGCGCGGATTGAAGAAGGTTCGAGGCAATATATGAAGGGCCAAGCAGATCCGCGCTTCTTTCCGTTCGCTCATCTGACGGACGAACAGCTCCTTGCATTCCTCGACGGAGAAATGCCGGCTTCAGAAATGGAGATGGCAAGGACACATATCGGCATTTGCAATGAATGCGGGATCCGAATGGCGTCTTTCGAAGAATGCTCGGAAAGCTTTCTGGCACTGCGCAAGATGTCCTTCCCCGATGACCCCCTCCTGCGTGAGCTGCCTATCTCTCAATTTCGTGAGCGTCTTGCCCGTCACGCAGAAAGCCGTTCGAAGAAGTCCTCCTTCGACGGATCCTGGCGACCGCGCTTCGTTGGTGGCATGGCGGCGCTATCCCACCGCAGGAAACCAGTTTTGGCGATTGCTGTGGCAATCGCCTTGGCCATTGCAACGACAATGAGCCTGCTCGACTCAACGGCATCCGCCGAGACGGTGCTTCTAAGAGCCGAAGCGTATGAATCACACCGCAAGCCGGATTCGGGCTATCTGGCACAAGAAGTTCTTCAGATGGAAAAGATTGACGAAAAACATGGGACCGGCGAGCGTGTGGGGACGATCGTTCTAATCCATGATTCGACGAGCCCCGCTGTATACATAAAATCGGATTTTGCCGCTGCCCACCCCGAAGAAGGTACCGCCTCCAGTGACTATGATATGGGTAGCCTGGCGCGGCGCGCCTTCGGTTCTGCAAACGTGCTGGACTCTTCCGTGCTCCTTTATCTGGAGAAGCAGCACTCTTTTCCAGACGTCTCCGTCAGCGAATTCCGCAAACTGATTGCGGGGCGAGGAAACCAGGAGTCGAGTACGAAGCGCAAAGGGACCGCTTTAGAGGTCCACTATCCCTTTGCACCAGGCCACCCATCGGGAATCAGAGAGGCAGTGCTGCTTGTGAACCGCGGCAACTACTCCCCGGAGCGTGTGAGCTTGTTTACGGGAACGCAAGATGCTAGCCACGAATACCGTTTCACTCGCACGAGTTTTTCCGTGAAAGACCGTACCCCACAACTGGCACAGCTTTTCCACCCGCGTGAGGCCGGCGTCCCGCCGGCTGGCACGGGTTCACGAGCCGCCGGCACTATACCCACCCCCCTCGCCTATGCCGATTCACACGCCGTCGACGCCGAAGTGGCTGCTGCGCAGGCTCTGCATGAGACCTCTGCGTGCCTGGGTGAAGAGATTTATGTCTTCCCCATGTCTGA
>DATLKS010000839.1:0-8629 GCA_035538255.1 Terriglobales bacterium | reverse complement strand
ATTGCCGAACTAGCTCCACCCTGGCTAGTCTCACCGCGCGCGATCAGCTATTGATGAGAACGGAGACCGAACATGAAGCTTAATGAACCTAGCCGCACAGCCCTGATAATCGCCCGACAACGCGCTGCTCATCAGGTGCTCGATCATGGCTCAATCCTCTATGACCCGTTTGCCATCAAGATTCTGCGTGAAGACGAAAAAGACGTGCTTCAATTCGCGAGCGAACACCCCTTGGCCAGCATCGGACGTCTGTTCACGGCCGCGCGCAGCCGGATTGCAGAAGATGCTTTGTCAAGAGCTGTCGAAAGAGGAATTCGGCAGATCGTCATTCTTGGCGCCGGACTCGAGACTTTCGCTCTCCGGAATCCCCATGGCGCACGACAGATCCGTATCTATGAGGTGGACCACCCAGCGACGCAGACATGGAAACGCGAACGGTTGGCGGAAGCTCAAATCGCACTTCCGTCTTGGCTTATTTTCGTGCCAGTCGATTTCGAGCGGGAGGATGTGGGAGAGAAGCTTGCCGCCGCAGGCTTTCAGGCGAACTCGCCCGCGTTTTTCACTTGGCTCGGGGTTGTGCCATATCTGACACTGGACGCTATCGGCCGCACTCTGGAGTACATCTCGGCGATCCAGAACTCGGAGGTAGTGTTCGACTACTTGGAACCTCCCGAGGCATTCTCAGAAGAGCTTAGGCAATTAGAAAAGGAGCGGACCGAACAGCTTAAGAAAATTGAAGAACGTTCGGTCAGCCGTTTCGAGCCGGCTGACATTGCGGCGATTCTTCGCGCGCGCGGATTTTGTGCCATCGAAGACATCAATTTCCAGGAGATCGCATCCAGGTTCGGACGCGCTGTTCAAGGACTCGCGCCCGGACACGCTGGCGTTCATGTTGTCCACGCTAAGCACTAATTGGACCCGCTGACTGTATTGCATTCAACTTGCGCCTCGACGTCCCGAGTACACCAGTCGGATTTGTATTTCCTCGCAGTTCCGGTTGTGTCACCGCCGGTGCCCGGGCCTTGGTTTTGCTCTTTGTTATTGAACTCACAAAGAGGATGCCCAGTCCGGTGTTTCGATAAGGGAATCGTCAATAAGTCGGAACTCACGCGCGCGTCCGCCAAGCCTATTCTGCCCGTAACGCCTGCATCGGATTGACGCGTACTGCGCGCCGAGCAGGCAGGTAGCTGGCTATGAGGCTGAGCGCGACGGTTATTACCCCCACAGCGCCGAGTGTCGGGAGGTCGGTTGGACTCACCTGGAATAGCAAGGACTGCATCAGGCGCGTGAGTCCAATTGCGGCGGCGATGCCGATCACCAGGCCGGCAGCGGTCAATGCAAGACCGCGGCCGACAACAAGCCAAAGAATGTTCCCTGTCGGCGCGCCCAGCGCGCGGCGGATGCCCAATTCGCCGGTACGCTGCACCACCCAATATGTAATCGTGCCGTAAATTCCAATCATAGTCAGCAGCACGGCAGCGATTGCGAATGCGCCGAGAACCAACAGCACCACCCGACGCTGTCCTTCTTCCTGCTCGGCGAGCTCGGTTATGGTGTGAATGGCGGAGATCGGCTGGGCAGGATCGACGGCGAGAACCGCGCGACGCATCTCTTCGGCATAGCGAAGCGGATTGCCTTCAGTGCGGACGGCGAACATCATGGTCGGGGAGACGGTCTGGTATGCCGACCAGTACATGCTCGGCGTCGCATCAGTGTCGAGACCCTGACGGATATCACCAACCACGCCGACGATTTCAAATTGCGTTGTCCGAACCCCCATCAGGATACGTCGACCGATGGGATTGAACTGCGGGTAATCCGGCCAAAGCTTGCGCGCCAGCGCTTCGTTGATGATGGTCACCGGCGGCGCGCCGGTTTTATCGTGCTGGTTGAACTCGCGTCCGCGGCGCAGCGGGATGCGGAGCGTGCGGAGATAGTCCGGCGTAATGAACTGGATCATGCCTAGCTGGCGCTCGTTAAGCTTTCGCACAGGAGCGTCGGCGGGCTGCACCGGCATCATCGGATAGCCCATCATCGGAAGCGTGAGCGAGATGGTCGAACTCTTCACTCCCGGCACGGAGTCGATGCGGCGAAGTACTTCGTCGTAAAACGCAGCCTGCGATTCCGTCTTGCTGTAGTGCGCGGGCGAGAGCGATACACGAAAGGTAAGAAGATTTGCGGAGTCGAAGCCCGGATCCACACGGCTGAGGCGCACAAGACTGCGAATCAGCAACGCTGTCCCGCTGAGCAGCACGATGGACAGCGCAACTTGTCCCGCCACCAACGCGCTGCGCATATTGAACGAACTGAAGCTGCGCGAGCTCACGCCGGATTCAGCGCGCGATTTGAGCGCAGAAACCAGGTCCGGGCGCGACACTGTGAACGACGGTAGCAGTCCGAACACCACCCCGGTAGCGACGGAGAGAATGAGAGTGAAGGCAAGAACCCACGGATCAAGACGAACCTCGCCGATCCGGGGTAGTTCGGCACGGGTAAGGCTGGCGAGTGTAACCGCGTGCAGCATCCACTGCGCCAAAGCCGTGCCGAGGACGGAGGCCAGGAGAGATAAGGTCGTACTCTCGATCAGCAATTGCGCGATCACGCGGCTGCGCGATGCTCCCAGCGCCGCACGGACAGCAAATTCGCGGGAGCGAGAGGTAGCGCGTGCGAGAAGCAATCCCGCTACATTCGCGCATGCAATCAACAGTACGAAGGTGACAGCGCCGAACAGCATCCAGAGGATGCCGCGTACGTTCGCGACGAGCGACTCTTTCAGCGGCGCTACTCGCGCAGGTTTGTCACGCCTGGCATCGAGCATCCCAGGATGCGCGGCGGCATACTGGGCGTTGACGACCTGAAGCTCCGCAGTGGCTTGCGCGAGCGTGACGCCGGGAGCGAGCCGTCCAAAAACAGCCAGCAAGGGACTGAACTGGGTTACATCCTTCGCCGGTTGCGGGAACCAGACATCCGCATCGGGAAAAGGAAACTTGAAATCGGCGGGCATGATGCCGACCACGGTGTGTGGAAAGCCGGCAACGTCGATCGTATGGCCGACAATCTGCGGATCGCCTCCGAATCGCCGCTGCCAGAGATTGGAGCTGATAATGACAACCGGCGGACCCGCCGGAGAATCTTCTTCTGCCGTGAAGCTGCGTCCGATGAGCGGCTCGACACCGAGTATCGACAGAAAATTCGCGGAGACGCGCGCCTGCTTGATCACCTCGGGCGTGAATGCGCCCGTGAGCGCGACGTCGTCGTCCTGGACAAAGTAGTCACCGATATCGGTGTAGGAGCGCACGGATTTCTTGAGCTCATCAAAGCGAATCGGAGTCGCGTGGGGCGTCATCTCGACTAGGCGCTCGGGCTGACGATAAGCAAGCGGGCGCAGCAATATCGAACGCACGATCGTGAAAATCGCAGTGTTCGCGCCGATCCCGACTGCAAGAGTGACAATCGCAGTCAATGCAAACGCAGGATTCTTGCGCAGACTTCGGATGGTATAAGCCAGGTCGCGGCGGAAAAAATCGAAGATAAGCGCAGGACGCATAGCACGGCAGGCTAGCACAGTTGCCAAAAATTAGGATACGGAGGGGATGTCTTTCTCATTTGAGCCTATTCTATTCGGGGAATCTTTCCGGCTGTTCAAGTATTGCCAGGACATGTGCTGACGTGTCCATTTGATCCTGGCGTTCGCGTGTTAGAAATTGAATGATGAAGGCCGAGCAAACCAGTGCCGAAGTCGAGTCGCTCAAGCGCCTGTTTGCGCGCCGGACACCAGACCGCTCACGTCAAGTGACATCCCGGCTGCGAATCGGCGGCACGATCAGGTGCTCGCCCGCAGTCCGTGGTTTCGGATTTGGCAGGCGTTTGGCGTCTGCTGCCGACCAGAGCCCTAGTTCAGCGCAGGAACACTCGTCATAGTTGCTTTACGTCCGCGACCCTGATTCCTCCAGGTGGACTCAGGGTGCTGCCTACCGGCTGCCGAGCGCGGTTTTGCGATTTATGGCTCTGATGTTCGCGCGAGCCCGCTGACTAGAGTCGAAGCGATGAGGTTTGGCAGTGCGAATGCACGAATGCAGAGGCAGGTGTAAGGCTCCGGAGTCGCATGGTAAGCTGGCGATCGTCTTTCCGCAACATGTGACCGTCAAAATTGCTTCGCGGGCACCACGCTGCTCGCATCCCGATAGCCGGCGGGACGGCAGGAGCGTCCCCGCGTCATGACGATGGCCGAAAATCGTTATCGAACTTTGCTGGAAGCATCCTGCACCGTGGCCGATCAGCCCACGGTAAAAGCTGTCCTGCACAGCCTGCGTGACGTCATATCCACAACCTGCAACATTCATGGAGCCGATCTCTATCTCTTGGCTAGTGACGGAGAGAGTCTGCATCTTTTGGAAGCTGATCGAGAGCCGGACGCGCCAGGGATTAAGGGCGGTACCAGGATTTCTCGGATCGGCGTGGCGGCGCAAGTGCTTGCGGAACAGCAGGCAGTTTTCATCCCAGACGTATCGCAGGAGATGTTGAAACATCCCGAACTGGCTCCATTTGCAGCCGAATCTGTTGGCCGAAGCACCTACGCATTTCCAATATCCACACATCAAAAACGATACGGAATTCTTTCAGTCACAAAGGAGAAGGGGCAGGAATTTGTGGCGGAGGATGTGGAACTGCTTCGTTCTTTGGCGTCGCATGTTGCGGTCGCTCTGGAATGCGCGCTGGCGAGGGATCGCGCGGAGCACTATCAACGTGAGCTTGCCAGTGAGCGCGATCGGCTTCGTCTTCTGCTCGACATCAACAACCATCTCGTATCGAAGCTGGACATTAACGATGTGTTTCGTTCGGCGTCTGCATCGATCCGAGCGTACTTCGGCAGCGATTTCACTGGGTTCTGGGTACTGGAGAAAGAAACGAACCGGCTGCAGCGCGTGGCGGTGGATTTTCCTGGCGGCAAAGGCCTGCTGGCTGAAGCCGCTCCGGCTCAATTGACTGAAGAAGATTATGTGAGGCTCCGTTTGCGTCGCACGGAAATTTGGTCAATCGAAGACATGATCGCTAAGGTGCCGGCAAGTATTGCTGAAACCTTGAGAGCCGAATCGATAACATCGCTCGCAGTCGCTCCGTTAGTCAGCGGAAATGGTCCGTTGGGCTTGCTGGCGATGGGCAGTCGACAGCCGCAAGCTTTTGGACAAGAAGGTATGGACCTGTTGGGGCAAATTGCCGTGCAGGTATCCCTCGCTCTCGACAATGCGCTCGCATATGGTCATTTGAACGCCTCGGCCGCTCGGCTGGAAGAAGAACGTTTATATCTCGAATCGGAACTAAACGCTGAGTACAACTTCGAGGACATTGTCGGTAAGAGTCCAGCTCTTCGAAAAGTACTGGATCAGGTCGCGATCGTTGCACCCACCGGCTCAACTGTGCTCCTGCATGGTGAAACCGGAACCGGAAAGGAACTCGTCGCGCGCGCAATTCATAACCTGAGCCCGCGTCGTGAGCGTACGTTTGTAAGGCTGAACTGCGCGGCTATACCCTCAGGCCTGGTGGAAAGCGAGCTGTTCGGCCACGAAAAGGGCGCATTCACCGGCGCTCTCATTCAGAAGCGCGGCCGGTTCGAATTGGCAGATCGCGGGACTCTGTTCCTGGATGAGATCGGGGACATCACTCTAGACCTGCAACCGAAATTGTTACGCGCTTTGCAGGAACAAGAAATCGAACGTCTGGGCGGCACCAAAACCATTCGTGTTGATGTCCGGTTGATTGCGGCGACGCACCGTGACCTGGCGAAAATGATCGAGAACAATCAATTCCGCGAAGATCTCTTTTATCGATTAAATGTTTTTCCGATCGAAATTCCTCCTCTTCGCGAGAGATCGGAAGACATTCCTCTCCTCGTTCACTATTTTGTTTCGCGTCTTTCCCGCCGAATGCAAAAGCGCATCCGGTCTGTTCCCAAATCCGCCATGGAGGCGCTCGTGAATGCTTATTGGCCAGGTAATATTCGCGAGCTCGAGAATTTCGTTGAACGCTGCGTGATTCTCACACAGGGTGATGAATTAAATGTTCCTCGCTCCGAGCTGAAAAAAACCTCAGTACGAACGATTGCTACAGGTACATCGACGTTCGAACAAGCCGAGCGGCAGGTGATTATCGATGCCCTAAGAACGGCATCCGGAAGGATCTCGGGAAAGGGCGGAGCTGCAGAGCGCCTCGGCCTTAAACGAACCACCCTGCAGAACAAGATGCACAAACTGAATATCACCCGCGCCAATTACACAAACTGACCTTGCAATTCCAGATCCCCTTCGAAACAAGTAGTCCCCAGCCGGGATTGCCGATAATCGGTCACTGACCTTTACCGGGCACCTTTTGCCTGCCTTGCTGGAACGCGGCTCTATTAGTCTCAATGACTTACGAGTGGTTTGGCTGGCAATACAACTGCAATTACTGAACTAATAAAGGGGGACCATGCTTCGCGTTGAATTGCGTGATTCGCTTCTTAAGCTGGAAGGACGTTTGACTGGCGAGGATGCCGAACAGATTCGCGCGCTTATTATCCGTAGCCACATGGGACCCACAATGGTTGTTGATGTAACAGAAGTTACTTTTGTCGATTCTGTCGGCGAGACAGTGCTGTCGCTTCTTGGTCGCATGGGCGCAGAGTTTGTGGCGGAAACTGCTTACGCATTCCACGTCTGCGAACGCCTACAGCTCCCTCTTGCCCGGAACGGGAACTCTTAAAGAGCCTGAGTCGTACGCTGCCGCATCGCTCGTGAGCAAAGGACATGTGAGACCGTCCAGCCGCTGACAGAGTGTCCCCGGCTGACACAATGGTCCTGCGCTTCCGCGCAGAACATCCGCAGCTTCCAGATGTTCCCAATTTGCTACGAAATTCCTTCTGGCGCATAAGCGTGCCACTCTTCAGTTTTCATTCAGCTTGCGGTAACGACCAAAGTCCTTGCCGTATCGCACAGGCGCTTCGCCAAAAAACAATTTGGGTAATCGCGAGCGCCAGGCAGGTGACAGTGCCCACATGTGGGCAGCAGGATCTGCAGCCATTCTTCCGAGCTGCCCAATTTTGAACAACTTACAAAACAAACGCATTGGCAACCCGTGTGCCTTTGATGATTGCGTTCGATGTCCGGCAGCCGATCGACGAAGTTCTGGTGGTTGCGCTAACTGGATAAGGAAGTAAGAAAGTGATCAGAGTCGCCATGATTTTCCGGTGTTTCTTGATATTCGTAGGGATTACCACTAGTTCGCTTGTCTGGTCGCAAGTGCACGAACCCTCTGCGCCTCCGCTATTAACTTTGGATGATGCGATCCGAATCGCAACCTCCCGAAATCGCGAGGTACAGATCAGCGCACTTGACATTACTAAAGCCAAAGAAGAGGTGACGCAGGTCAGGACGAATTACTTTCCAAAGCTGGACATGAATGTGCTCGCAGGGTCGCCACTACAGCCGCTGAACTTTACAGTTCCTGCTGGAACCTTCGGCAACTATGAGGCTACCGGTCCCATTCCTGCGAAAGATTCAAGCATTCGATCCCCACAGAGATTTGGAGCATTCCTATATGGCTCGGCCGCTCAACCTCTGACACAGATTTACAAAGCGAGGCTCGCGGTCCAGCAGGCACGCCTCGGGATCGATCTGGCCAATGAAAGTTTGCGCGCTCAGCAACAGGAGACGAGTCGGAAAGTTAAAGAAGCGTACTACCAGATGGCTCAGTTGCAGGCTCAAGTCGCAAGTGCCAGTGCAGCCGTTGAAGCTCTAGTTGAGCTGTCTAGTCTAACCGAGCAGCGTCTTTCGCACGAAACAGTATTGGCATCCGATTCGCTGACGGTTAGCGCAAAGGTGAGACAAGCACGCTATCAACTGGTGGTTGCTCAGGATGCGCTGGAGCTGCAGAAACTGGACTTGAACCGTCTCCTCGGCCGCGACTTGCGCACTCCGTTCTCGGTTGAAACTCAGCCATTTGGTGAACTCGCCGAGTGGGATTTGCGAACTGCCCAAAAGCAGGCGTTAGAACATCGCCCCGAGCTCCACGAAGCCCATTTGCAGACAAAGATTGCAGAAATGTACGTGCGGCGAGAGCGGGCGAAATACATGCCTGACCTCAGCTTTCAGGTGGGCTACATGGGTTTTCAGAACGTCAATTTTCTGCCGCAGAACATTGGGACCGCCGGCTTTCTCTTCCATTGGCAGCCGTTCGACTGGGGATTCAAGAAGCACCGCATCACTGAGTTAAAGGCCACTACCGAGCAGAAGGAACTGGCAGAGCAGGATGTCCAGCAGAAAGTGCTGCTCGAAGTGGAAGACAAGTTTCGAAAGTTGGGAGAAGCTCGCATCCTTCTGGAAGCCCAGATGGATCAACGCGAAGCAGAACACGTCAGATTGCGAGAAGTAACTGACCGTTACAACCAGAAGGCATCGCTGTTGTCCGATCTATTGCAGCAGACGGCTGCAGTTACACAATCAGAAGCCCAGTATCAGCAGGCACTCGCAGGATTTTGGACTGCGCACGCCGAATTAGAGAAAGCGATTGGTGCAGAGTAAAGTATGAATCACAAAACAAATTTCCGAAATGGAACTGGAGCGTTGGTGCTCCTGGCGATAATCGCAATTACGAC
>DATLKS010000838.1:0-2983 GCA_035538255.1 Terriglobales bacterium | reverse complement strand
GGAACTGGTCGAAAAAATCGATCGCTATGTCCAGAGTTCTAACGCCCACGCGCAGCCCTTCGTCTGGACTGCCACTGCCGATTCGATTCTCGCTAAAGTCCAGCGACTATGTGAACGTATTGCTGGGACAGAACACTAGTTTCCGCCGCAACATGTGATATGCCATGACAAGAAGGGCGTGAGCCACGGCAATGACAGCTCGTTTGCCGCCTCGTCGCGCGGCTAAACGGTGGTACAAGGCTGCCAAGTAATGCTTCTTCTGCCGAGTAATGGCCCATGCCGCTTGACAGAGACACCGTCGCAGAGTGTGGCTGCCTTTGCGGCTCTTACCACTGAGTCGTTTCCCAGCGCTCTCATGACTACCGGGACATAAGCCGGCACATGAAGCCAGGTGTACGGAACTGGGAAACTGCTCCAGATCAAAGCCGATCTCTGCTAGCAGGCCCCAGGGCGGTCACTCGATCCATTCCCGGTATCGTCTTCAACCGCGTGACCGCTTCCGCGCAAGGGCCCATGCGCCCGTCTGCTTCGATCTTCGCCATCTTGGCTTCCGCATGGCGCAGATCCTCGAGTAATTGCCGCAGCATGAAACGATGGTGCTCGGTGATGCGTCCTTGCAGTGCCTGTTTCAGGAGCTCACGTTTGTTGCGCAGCAAGCCCTTCGACATTTCCGCCAGCTTCCCGCTGTCCTCTTCTCCCGCTACGATGGCCTCGAGCATGGCCCGTCCCGAAGCGCCCAGTGCATCGGTCGCCACCGATGCCAGCTTGAGGTTCGCATCTTCCAGCACCTTCTGAATGCGGTTGGAAATGCGGTTACACTCCTCGGCCAGGCTAACGCGATAGCGGGTTAAATCTCGTAGCTCACGCGTTGGTCGCGGTGGCACAAGCTACCGCGCAGCAATCCATGCTGCAGCAGATCTGCCATCCACTCACTATCCTTCTGGTCGGTCTTGCGTCCCGGGACGGGGTCCCGAATGTGCGCTTCTCCTTGCGGCGCGCTCTCGCCTCTGCCCACAGCACACAAGCTGGAATGCTCTTCTTGTGAACATCCAGCCCACAACAACACGGATAGAGCACCTCCATATCAGCTTCCCTTTCTGAGCACGCTGCGGGGGTGGACGCTTGCATTATTGGAGATTCTCCTACGCGTGCTATCCCTTATCACGACGCAACAGTTCGTTGTGCCTCATCTGCGTCCGGGCCACACTCGTACGCGGGTTGGAAAACGCCAGAGTAAATCGGCCTCTCCGCGCACGCTCATCGGCACCATACTCTTAACAGCACACTTTTTCATGCGTCGTTGTGCTGCGAAGCAGCATGAGTCACTCGTATCTGAGAGCCTCCATAGGATCGACACTTGCGGCGCGACTGGCGGGCAAATATGCAGCAAGCAGAGCAACTGCCATCATTGCCACAACACCGGAAACTAATAACAACACGCTGCCCGATGGCAGCTCGGGAACCAAGCTCAGAGCCATCTTTCGGCCCCAGAACTCAAGAGGTGTGCCAATGAGCAGGCCACTGAACACCATCAGAAAGGCGTCGTGCAGCACCGTACGCGCCACCTCGGCGCCAGTAGCGCCGAGCGCCATGCGGATTCCGATCTCGTTGATGCGCCGTGTCACAGTGTAGGCGAGCAGGCCATAAAGGCCGAGCGCGGCAAGCAGGAGACCCAGGCTGCCGAACCACCCTGAGAGCACGGCAACGAGTCTCTCCGGAACGATGGATTCATCGATTTGGTCGGATAGAGTAGTCACGCGTTTGACCGTCACGCCAACTAGAATGCCATTCACGGCGCGGCGTACATCGCTGACCACAGCTACGGGATCGTTACTTGTACGCAATACGAGCTGCGAAGCCACGTGAGTATGTTGAAAAGTATTGAGATAAATCGTACGCATAATCGGCTCGCGAATGTCGATGTATTTGGCATCGCCGACCACGCCAATGATTTCGTACGGCTGCGCATCGCGGTCGAAAGTTACATGCCTGCGGATAGGATTGGTATTCCCGAAATAGTATCTGGCCATCGTCTGATTGATAATGGCTACGCGCCCTCCCCGCTCCTCGAACTCGAAGTCGCGGCCCAAGAGTAGTGGGGTGCCAAGCGTCTCAAAATACTTAGGAGCAACCCAGTTCTCCATGACATTGCGGAGTTCCCCAGGCTTGGCCTCATAGCCTTCTACTGTGACTCCACGATTCGCACCCGCACCCGAAATCGGCGTACTAGCGCTGAGCGTGGCGGAGCGCACCCCAGGTATGTCTTTGAGGCGCTGCAGTAAGTCCTGATAGGCGCGCGACAATTGTTCGTTGTCATATCCGCTGTTTTCTGCATCGAGCTTCATCAGCAACACATGATCTCTCCGAAATCCCAGGTTGATGTGCTCGAGATGCGAAAGTCGACCGACAAACAACACGGCCGCACTCAAGAGCACTACTGATAGCGCGACTTGAATTACCACCAGACCCTTTCCAAGATTTCGTGACCGCCTTCCTCCGGCAGTTGCCATTTCCCTCAATGAAGAGGCCGGCGCCCTCCGCAGCGCGCGTAGGGCAGGAACTAATCCGATTAGAAATCCAGTGACTACTACAAGTGTGGAGGCGAAAAGCAGCACGCTGCTATCGACTCTGACGTGAAGGTCGAGAGGAGCTCCCACGTGTCTTGCTGAAACGATCATGCGTACTAATGCACCGGTTCCGAAATAAGCCAATGCGACTCCCATTATGCCGCTCGCGATCGACAGAATCATGGATTCAGTGACGCTCTCCCCAAACAACCGCGAGCGGCTCGCGCCGAGTGTGACGCGGAGTCCCATTTCGGCCTCACGGGCAGCTCCTCGCGCGAGCAGCATGCTCGCAACATTAGTGCAAGCAATCAGCAGGAGCATACCTGAGATGCTCATAACAGCGAGCAGCGGCTTGCCATATTGTTCGCGCAGTTGCGACAAACCAGTACCTGCAGGCTCCATCTCGAATCTGAACC
>DATLKS010000837.1:0-1593 GCA_035538255.1 Terriglobales bacterium | reverse complement strand
CACTCGCTCTGTGATGAGAGATCCGGCCGCGCTCAGCAAGTTCGGATCCAGCACCAGGGCGCGCTCATCGGCAAGGCTCGAGCGCTGAAATGCGGCTTCGCCACCGCCTCCGTATTGCGCATCGTAGTAATAGCGGAGCCCCAGAGCTGCCCACGCCGGTGCGTAGCTCGGATCGCGCCCGACGGCGCGCTCCAGCATAGCGATGGCTTCCTTGTTGGGCTGGGGATCATGCGGTACTGGGATACTGCGCAAGTAGATGTTGTAGGCCTCTTCATTGTTCGGATTGGTGCTGGATTCGGACGAACCACCTGCGGCGCCGAGGGCGGGAACCAGTTCCTGGCGAACCTTCGCGGTGATCTGGTTGCGCATGGCGATCATGTCGGGAGCAGCAGCGGCGACCTCGTCGCGCCACAGCGTGCGGTTCTTCTCGACATCGATTGCCTCCAGGGTGATCTGAAGTTGCGAGCCCTCCTTTAGATAGTGACCAGTAACGATGTTGGAGACGTGCAGCTCACGACCGATCTGCTGGAGATCCAAGTCCGCGCGGTTGTATTTGCTTGTGCTTGCGAATGGGCGGATGGAAAGCGAACGCACATAGGTTAACGCTGTGGCGATTTCATCGGGCAACGCCAGCCGAAGAAAATCCAAGCTCTGATCCGATCCCATGTTCTGAAAAGGAAGAACCGCGATTGCCCTTTCGCCGGCGGGCGCCGCAGATGGCGGGGTCCGCTGGCGAGAATGCCACCACTGAACGCTCAGCGCGAGAAGCGCAATCGCGGCCAATCCTATACCAATCTTGATAGGGAAGTGAGTCTTGGAGCTGGTCTGAACTTGAGGCAAAGATACCGCCGAACCGCGCAAGATCGTGGCATCAGCCGAACCAGAGTGCGTTGCCGGACCCGAGACTTGGTCGCCCGTAGGTATTACCTATGTTCGTCCGCTGTCGGTATCTCGCTTCAGGCGTTGCAAATCGGTTCGCATTTCCGACGCATGCTGGTACCGCAGGTTGCTATCTTTCTCGAGGGCCTTATTGATAATGTCTTCTAACTTTCGCGGAACATCGCGATTCAGCCGGATGACGGGGACTGGGGCGCGGTTCATGATGGCTTCGCAGATGACCGCAGAGCTCTCGCCATGGAATGGAATATCGCCGGTTGTCATCTCATAGAGCACGGCACCGAAGGAAAACAGGTCGGAGCGAGTGTCTAGCTCACGGCCGCGCACTTGCTCAGGCGACATGTAGGCGACTGTGCCCACCATGGTGCCGGGACTAGTGAGATGGGCTCCATCCATGGTTTGGGTAGCCTCGATAAGGCTGTTGGAGTGACGGCCGAGAGCGACCTTTGCCAAACCAAAGTCGAGGATTTTTGCATGACCACGTTTGGTGACGAAAATATTTGCCGGTTTGATGTCTCGATGCACAATGCCTTCAACGTGAGCAGCATCCAGTGCGTCAGAGATTTCGATCGCCAGCTGTAACAGCATATCCACATGCAGCGGACGATTCCCGATGGCATGCTTCAGGGTCACGCCATCGAGAAACTCCATGGCGATAAAGGGAAGGCCTTCATGCTCACCAATTTCGTGAATCGT
>DATLKS010000836.1:0-2708 GCA_035538255.1 Terriglobales bacterium | reverse complement strand
AGCGGCTTTAGGAGTTGCGCGCAGCGAGTTATATCCAACCGTCGCGGCTGCGGCGCTCTCTGAGGTCCATCGTTCCGAGGCCTATTTGGCAAATCGCTTCTTCCGTCAAACCATTGGAGACTTTCAAGTTACACTCGATCTCAACTACACCATCTTCGATTTCGGCGCGCGCTCTGGCCGAATAGATGCCGCGAGCGCGAGAACTCTCGCGGCCAACTTCGCCTTCAACGACACACACCGCAACATTATTTATAGAGTTGAACAAGGTTATTACCAGCTTCTGACTGCAGTAGGGCAGGAGGAGGCTGCACGCGCGAGTCTAGCTAACGCCAGGAACGTGCAACAAGCGGCCGAAGAACGTTTGAATAACGGACTCGCGACTCTGCCTGATGTACTCGAAGCCAGGAGCGCAACCGCGCAGGCGGACTACGAACTGCAAGCGGTGCTAGGGAATGAAGAGATTGCGCGAGGCAATTTGACAACTGTTCTTGGAGCATCACCAACGAACGCGATTCGAGTCCAGCCTCTTACAAATCTGCCAATTCCCGACTCGATTAGTGACACCGTCGAACAGGCGATCGATCGCGCGCTCGCAAATCGTCCGGATCTCCTCGAGCAAGTAGCCGAAGTGCGAGCAGGAAAGGCAACCGTGAAGGAGGCGCGTGCGGCATTCTATCCCTCGCTCACGTTCAGCGGCGGCCCTGTCGCACAATCACTGTATGGACTACAGCAGACCCAGCCTTGGGGACATACGGCTGGTCTTGTTGGTGGATTGGGAATGAATCTGAATTGGACAGTCTTCGATGGCGGTGCGCGAAAAAACAAGCTGGCTCAGGCGAGAGCCGATCTTAAAGCCACACAAGCTCAAGTGAGTGTAGTCCGCGATCAGATTTCCGATCAGGTTTGGACGGCTTATTCCAATTTGAATACTGCATTTCGCCAGCGGCAAGCGGCAATCGCGCTGCTGGAGGCAGCCAGCCAGTCTTATACCGCAGCTCTCGAGTCATACACCTACGGTCTGCGCAACCTATTAGACGTGACCGCGGCCCAACGCACACTTGCGCAGGCCCGCTCCACCGATGTAACAGCGCGGACGCAGGTACTAACGTCGCTCGCTGATCTCGCCTTCCGAACTGCAGATTCAATTCAACCTAACGTGAAGAAGAGCCAGCCATGAGGATCAACGGGAACCGATCGTTTCTGAGCTATGGCTTCTTACTTGCTCCGCTGTTGCTTAGCGGTTGCTCGCGCGCTCCTTCGTTCGACATTATGGGATCGTTTTTTCCATCCTGGCTTGTCTCCTTCATCGTGGCTGTTGTGCTCACTGCAGTCACTCGACTGGCGCTGCAGCACTTCCGCCTGAGATTAGCGTTCCCAATATTGACCTATGCGAGCCTGGCCGCATTCTTCTCCTTCGTACTCTGGCTCATATTTCTTCACTAATGAGGATCGGGACTATGGATTTTGAAACTGATGCAAACAGCCCGAAACAGCTCAGTCGATGGGTAAGCATCGGCATTGTGATCGCTGCGACAGTCCTCGGGCTCGTCGTGCTGTACCACGCCGAACACAATCCGCGAACCGATGATGCTGAGGTATTTGCCAACTTCATTGGCATAGCGCCGCAGGTCGATGGTCCTCTCGTCCGGCTGAATGTGAAAGACAATCAATTTGTGAAAAAGGGCGAGCTGCTGTACGAGATCGATGAACGACCCTATGAGTATGCCCTGGAAAATGCTCTATCTGAGCAGGCCACTCTGGAGGGACAAATCGCGGACGAGCAACGAAGGATAGCCGCCTTGGTGAGCGCTGTCTCGGTGGCACAAGCGAATATCCACAGCATGGAAGCCGATGTGGTCAACGCGGAGCGCGGCGTCAGCCGTGCGCGCGCCGAGTGGGCATATGCGAACAACAATCTGCATCGGCTCGAGCCGCTATTACCGAAACAGTTCGTCACCGTGGACCAGGTGGACAGAGCCAGAACCTCGGAGGTTGCGGAGGCAGAAGCTCTGAGGCAGGCCGAGTCCCGCTTGCAGCTAGCCAATGCACAATTGAACTCAGCTTCGGCTCAACATGAACAAGCTCGGCACGCGGTCACGACGCTTGAGCCTTTGATCAACCAACGTGGCGCAAGAGAAGCGGCCATTAAGACGGCGCGCTACAACCTGAACAACTGTCGCGTGTACGCTCCGTTCGACGCTCGCGTGACCAATCTCACAATTTCAGAAGGCGCCTACGCTCACACCGGGCAGAAAATGTTCACTCTCATCGACGCGCGCACGTGGTGGGCAATCGGCAATTTCCGTGAAGGGCAACTGAAACGAATTGCGCCGGGAATGCAGGCCGATGTTTACGTGCTGTCTAAGCCAGACGTGCGCTTTAACGGGGTGGTGGACAGTATCGGGTTCGGAGTCACGCCCGATCCTGACGTGATTGGCAAGTTGGAACAAGGCCTTCCGGA
Source organism: Terriglobales bacterium (assembly GCA_035538255.1). Taxonomy (GTDB): domain Bacteria; phylum Acidobacteriota; class Terriglobia; order Terriglobales; family Acidobacteriaceae; genus Gp1-AA112. The sequence goes on along the minus strand of DATLKS010000836.1, from coordinate 247 downwards.
TGTGCAGCGCACGCTCAACTGGGTGCATCTCGCCTCGAGATATCCGGTTCGCGTGCGCGTCAAAGATCCTAGTCCTGACCTGTTCCGAATCGGTGAGTCCGCTGTTGTCACGATTCGCGAGCATTAATGGTTACTGCCGCTCAAAAGTTAACGCCGGCGGCCATACGCCCGCAGGCAACAGGCCTGATAGCCTGGTTCAAAGAGTTTCTCAAACAGGAACTCGCGCCTTACCCGGGCAGAGCTGCAT
>DATLKS010000835.1:0-5821 GCA_035538255.1 Terriglobales bacterium | reverse complement strand
GTAGTAATTTGAACCGCGTCATCGGCGCCGAATCTGCGGGCGTCCTTCACCTGTTCGTCGCGCTTCACTACCGCAATCACCCGCATGCCGCTAAGTTTTGCCACCTGCATGAACATCAACCCAATGGGGCCCGCTCCAATCACGACGACAGTGTCACCAGGTTCCGGATGCGTCTCGTTCAGACCATGCAGGACGCATGCCAGCGGCTCACACATCGCCGCAGCTTCAAAAGTGACCGGCTCGGGAATGCGCAGCATGTTCACTTCAACAATGCGCCGCGGAACCTTGATGTATTCAGCGTACGCGCCGTTATTAAAGAGAAGATCTTCGCAAAGGTTAGATTGCTTCTTGGAACAGAAGTAGCAAATTCCGCAGGGAGCGGAATTCAGCGCGACCACGCGCATCCCGCGCCGGAACTGCGTCACGCCTGCGCCGACTTCCTCGATAGTCCCGGCCAGCTCGTGGCCGAACAACGCCGGCGGCTGAATCATGCGCGCGTGGTATCCGCGCTGAAAGACCTTCAGATCGGTGCCGCAGGTGAGCGCCACCTGGACCTTGATCAGAACCTCACCTTCCGCGACGCGAGGTATCGGCACCTTCTCGATTTTCACATCCTCTTTACCGTAGAGGACGGCGGCCTTCATGGTTCCGTTCAAATCTCTTCCTTCTCTAGTTCTCGCGGTCTTTAAGTTAAGAAGATGTCCTACAAAGATGGTTGAATCACGATCTTCATCGAATCCGGCCTGGGATTCGCAGCCAAATGGAGAGCCTCCACCGCGTCGCTCAGCGGAAAACGATGAGAAATCAGGCCAGCCAGATCTATCTCACGACCGAAAACCAGCCGAGCACTTTCATCCTGCAGCTCGACCGACGCGCTATAAGAGCCCATCAGCGTCTTTTCATCGACGCAAACCGCAGCGGGATCGATGGTGGCTTCACCGCGTGCCGTCTGCGCAAAGAGCATCACGCGACCGCCGAAACGAACCGAATCCATTGCCGGTCGAATCAGATTATTCCCGCCGACCGCCAGCATTACCGCATCGGCTCCGCGTCCATCGGTCCGCGCCCGTACCTCATCCACCAGATTAGCCCTGGAAACATCAATCGTTTCGGGAATGTGATACGCCTGAGACATTGTAAGCCGCTGCTGGTACAAATCGGAAGCGATGACCCTGGCACCTGCCCGTCGCGCCAGCGAGGCCAAAATGATGCCGATCGGCCCCTGTCCGATAACGAGAACCGTCTCGCCCTGCGCCAGACGCAGAGCCTCTACCCCTTTGAGACAGGTGTTTACCGGCTCAACAAAGGCTGCCTGTTCGAACGAAACACCTTTCGGAATCTTGACCAGCCCACCGCGCACGATCCAATCCATCACCCGCACATACTCGGCAAACCCGCCGCCAGACGGCTCGAATCCCGCCGTGCACCCCACCTTCTTATATACCGGACATTGCGCGAACACCTTGCGCTCGCAGTAGAAGCAATGACCACAGGGAATGTGATGGAACACCATCACACGATCGCCGACGCCGAACCCGCGAACGCTATCCCCGACCGCTGCAATCGTTCCCGATGTCTCATGCCCGAAGATGCGCGGAGCCGAGTGCGAACCCGTGTGAATCTTCTTGAGATCAGTGCCGCAGATGCCGCAGGTGTGGACGCGAATTAGAACCTCGCCCGGCCCGATCTCAGGAACGGGAACGGTCTCTACCCGGACATCATTGATGCCCCGATAGACAGCCGCCGCCATGTGCGTAGGGATAGCCGGATGCTCCCGCCGAGCGGCAGCCTGGATGAGGGTGGCCATGGGCTGACTAAGTCCAATTGTAAATGTTTTACTCTGCCCGAACTTAATCAAGATTAGAGGAGTTAGTCAGCCCGGCACACGTCCTGTGAAGATTGAACGAGTAGATACAGGCGGGTTGGGGGAACCTGCCCGTCAGCGTCGCCGCGAAAACCGGTTGCTATTTCCGCAGTAGTTGCTGCTCTGGTAGCTCGACGGATATGGATACCCGCCGCCATCGTATCCACCGTTTCCATAGTATCCGCCATCATTTCCGTAGTACCCGCCGCTATTTCCGTAGTACCCACCATTGTTGCCGTAGTAGCCGCCGTCGCCATAGGCATACTGGTTGTAGTACTGGTTTGCACGTCGGCGTTTGTCGATCACGTAGCCGGCGGATGCGCCGACTCCGGCGCCAACCAACGCGCCTGTTCTCCCCCCAACCTTGTGGCCGATGTAGGCGCCTGCTGCCGTCGATCCGCCAATGATGGCAATGCTCTTCCACGTGTCGGCGCTCTGAGCCTGCGCGGGCTGCAACGTCAGCGACGTAAAGATCGTAGCTATCGCAAATGCAACCAAACGCGTGCTCTTGATGGTCTGTCTCGTGAGTCTGGCCAATCTTTCCGAGACTCTGGTGTACGTCATGGTGCCCTCCTCACCCAACGACATCAAACCCCCCGCCCGTCCCGGTGTCGCGGATGTCTCAGCGGCGAATGTAAAGAAATGTGAACCGAGAGCTGATGCGGGGCTAGGACCTGAGTTGTGTTGTTTTAAGACTCGCAGCCGACTCGTGAGCGAAGCAAGCATCCTGCCGGAAGCAGTGCTCCGACTAATGCCGTTCCTAAGGAACGATACTGGGCGTTTCCCGAGACGTGGAAAGGCTCGAGTACAGCGGCCGCGGCAAACGTTATCTATGCGCTGTCAACACCATGAGCAGCACGAGCGTGACGGTAAGTACCACGACCATCGCAATGGGATAAACGGTAGTGTCGATTGCTGCCCGCCCGCGAGTGCGTCTCGGGCGAATTCGGCTCTGAGAGGTTCGTAGCATGCACGCCTTCGCCAGAAGAGTACTGACACCGCTATGCAGGAGTAAGTTCCTTATATGGTTTCCCAACTATCTGCACGATTTTCTTCGGAGTTCGGCCGCAAAATGGCGCATGCTAGTACGCGGAGCCAAACTATGAACACACCAAGAAGGCACAAACACAATGAGCTGGGACCTGATTCAGCCGGGCAGTCGGGCGACATGCAAGAATTGCCGAACAGCGCTGATGCGGATTCCCAAAGAGTGGAGGAACTCGCTGAGGAAGGCAACGCATTTGAAGCCGACGCTGTCGAAGGCGTAGAAGATGCAAAGGACCCGGACGTTTCTGAGGTGACGACGCGCCAAGTACCGGAAGACGATGTTCCCGCCGAGTACCTGAGCGACGAGGACAACGTAGCGTGATCCTGTGACCTAAAGAGGGAAGGCATGCCGTTTCACTCAGGGTCAGAACAAAAACGAGAGGTATCCGGACTGGCTGTTAACTTCGCTCTCGCTGGCCGACAACGTCGCCTCATTTGTTAAGTAAGAAACTTCCGCTCTGGCAAGCCCAGTGTGCAGACGCAATACGGTACACTCTCCGGCTGAGGTCCGGAATGCAGACATCGCTGCTGGTAGTGTTTGCCTTTGCTTCTTTCCTTCCTGCTGCGGTTGGACAAACACCAACGTCCTCCGGATGGCCGCCGAGTCCAAGTCACACAACGATTCCCTTGTGGCCTGCCGGCGCGCCGGGGCCCTCAACCTCCAAAGGGCCTGAGCAGGACACCACCACCAGCAAGGACCATCAGGTTGCCGGACTTGCCGTGGTTCGGATCGGCAATGTTTCTGCACCGACGATCACACTCTATTCCGCACCGCAGGGCCAGAACTCGGGACCGGCAGTGGTGGTATTTCCCGGCGGATCTTATCGCATCCTTGCCATTGATCTCGAAGGCACTGAGGTCTGCGACTGGCTAAACTCGACCGGCGTGAATTGTGTGTTGCTGAAGTATCGCGTACCGGGAACGGGACCTTTTCCAAAATCGGAAGCCGCGCTACAGGACGCGCAGCGCGCCGTCGGAATGGTGCGCGAGCATGCGGCGGAGTGGCACATCGATCCGAAGCGCGTGGGAGTGCTGGGTTTCTCCGCCGGAGGACACCTCGCTGCGGCCCTCAGCACGCATTACGAGAAGCGGCTGTATCCCGCGGTCGATGCGGCAGATCAACTGAGCTGTCGTCCTGACTTCGCCCTCATCATCTATCCCGGATATCTGGCAAATGCGGAAAAGAACTTCGAGTTCAGTCCGGACATTCCGGTGACAGCTTCGACGCCTCCTGCATTTCTCCTGCAAGCGGAGGATGATCCCGTGCACGTGGAGAACGCTATCGAGTACTTCATGGCACTGAAAAAGGCAGGCGTTCCCGCGGAGCTGCACACGTACGCGCAAGGCGGCCACGGATATGGGCTGCGTGCGACAGCCATTCCGGTAACCCAGTGGCCGCAGTTAGCCAGGCGTTGGCTGCACACGATCGGAGTTTTGCCCGGCACGACGGAGTAGAAGCACAGGCACTCGCGTTATCGGGCTGATACAAGTTCAATTGCGAAACGGCGACCGACCAAGGCTGCGGCCCGCTGCACACTGGTTTTGAAGACACGTTTTACGAGAATGGCGCGCCTTCGACGCTGTGCTAGAGAGTCTTCCCTTAGGTCAACTTCCCTGCTCCGCCAGTGGGAGCCAAACCTGAAATCGCGTATCACCCGGTTTGGACGCAACCTGAATATTCCCTCGGTGCTTCTTGACGATTCGCTGAACGGTGTCCAGACCTAGACCGGTGCCCTCTCCCACTCCCTTGGTGGTGAAAAACGGCTCGAAGATGTGCGGTTCCACTTCGGGAGAGATGCCCGGGCCGTTGTCTCCGATCTCGACTACGGCGCAGCCGTCTTCGCGGTAGGTGCGAACGCGAAGCTCGCCTTTTCCATGCATCGCGTCGATGGCGTTGTCGATGATATTCGTCCAGACCTGGTTTAGCTCGCTCCCGAACGAATTCACCAGGAGAACCGGCTGATAATCGCGATGTACCACCACTCCATGCTTCAGCTTGTGATTCAAAATCGTGAGGGTGGTTTCCAGGCTCTTTACGACATCCACGTTCTGTACGGGCGCCTGGTCCATGTAGGTGTATTCCTTAATTGCCCGGACAAGATCGGAAATGCGTGCGGTGCTGCTCTCGATTTCATTCAGCAGATTCGCGATCTCCACCGACGCGGCGATCCTGATCAAAGCGGCTCGGGCCGTCTCCGCGTCGAGCTTTTCGAACAGCGATTCGAGAACCGCCGGCTTGATATTTCTTCGCGCCAGGCTGGCGGCCAGTTGCCACAGGTCGTTTAGTCCGTGACTACGCAGCACAGAATCGATCTGATCTTCAAGATCATTGATGGTCAACGCATTGGGTGGAACCACGTCCGGTTGCGTAAACGCCGCTTCGAGCTTTTCGATCTCCGCTTTCTGGGCAGGAGTCAAATCACGTCTTCCTAATTCGAGACTCGCATCTCTGATCTTCTTCAGAATGGTTCGCAGCTGACTGGTCGCGCGGGTCGCTGCGGATGCGGGATTGTTGAGTTCATGGGCGAGTCCAGCAGAGAGTTTTCCCAATGAAACCAGGCGGTCCCGCTGCTGTTCGATGCGGGTGATTTCCCGAATCCGGTCGGACATCAGAGCTACCAGCCGCGTGGTCAACTCCGGCATCTTTTGCACGAGCTCGGGAAACAGCGAAGCCGCGAACTTCAGGATGCGCCCTTCCGTGATAGCGCGGCCGCTGACGCCGAAGTGTTTCATGCGTGAGAAGGGCAGCATCCCGGTGACTTCGCCGGGTTTAATCGTGATCATGATCGTCTCGCCTCCGAATTCGCCGCGAAACTGGATTTGCCCTTCGAGAATAACGAACATCCAATCCGCCGGATCACCTGCGCGAATGTATGTTTCTCCCGCCGCCAGGTGCATTTCCTGCGCGTG
>DATLKS010000834.1:0-1675 GCA_035538255.1 Terriglobales bacterium | reverse complement strand
CATCGAAATCACGAAAGAGTGTCCCTTGCACTGCCCGGGATGCTATGCATTCGATGCCGCGCACCTTGGAAGTCAGACGCAACTGCGCGATCTTTCCGATTTCCGTGGAGACGCACTGGTGACACGTGTGCTCGCGTTGATCGACGAGCATAAGCCATTGCACGTTTCTCTTGTTGGCGGCGATCCGCTCGTCCGCTATCGTGAGCTCGATTCGTTATTGCCCCAGATCGAAAGCCGCGGCGTACATACCCAGGTTGTCACCAGCGCCTTCAGGGTGATTCCAGTCGCGTGGATGGCATACAGGAAGGTGAATGTGGTGGTTTCGATTGACGGCCTGCAACCGGAGCACGATGCTCGGCGGAAACCGGCTACCTACGACCGAATCCTCCGGAACATCAAAGGGACGAGAATAAACATTCACTGCACCATTACTTCGCAGATCGCGGGGCGCCCTGGTTATCTTGATGAGTTTCTTGGCTTTTGGTGCAGCCAGCCGGAGGTCGAAAAAGTCTGGTTCAGCGTCTTTACACCTCAGCGTGGGATGCGCGATCCCGAGATCCTCACAAGATCACAACGGGCTGAGGTGATCGATGACCTTAAACGACTGCGTGCGAGATATCCGGCTCTCGATATGCCCCCGGCCGTAATTCGAGAGCTTGAATCACCGCCCAGAAATCCAGAAGAATGTATCTTCGCAAGAACCACAAAGATAATCTCGGCTGATCTGCGGACACCGGTCACTCCGTGTCAGTTCGGAGGCGATCCCGATTGCGAACGGTGCGGTTGCATTGCTTCAATGGGGTTGGCAGCCGTGGGCCATCATCGCGTGATGGGTGGGGTCACCGCTGGGAAGCTTTTCATGGCTTCGAACCGATTAGGAAACGCATGGAATCGCTTCAAGCAGTCCTTCCTGCGGACTGAGCGAAGACGCCGAGTCGCTTCTGCTTCACCCTTCAGAATCCTGGAACGCTAGCACGCCGAGTGCGAGTCAAAGCCTTGTGCTGATGGTTCTAAATATCTCGCGGGATCTATCGTTGGACCAGTCGTGGCTGCAGTGTAACGGTTGCGACATAGAAGCCAAGATAGTTGGCCACCTGCAGCGAATAGAGTTCAGCAGCGTTGAATCGATGCGCGACCCCTTGAAGCGCGCGAGCCAACGCATGTCTGGTGGCGTTTTGGCGGGAAATTCCGACGCCTTTCCGGGAGCAGAAGTTCTCCGTCCGCATGAGACGCCATCCTGCTTGACGGATCATGGTGCTGAAGAGTTGCGCCGGAAGGTCCTCAACCCGTGCCCAATTGTCGTCAATCGACGCTCGAATCGGGTCCAGCGGATTCGGAAGGATGCACCCTTTTCGCAGAAAGACTGAGTGCGGCTTCATGATTGCACGCCTTTAGCTACCCCCGCCGCCGGAGCAGCCGCGAGGTCGTTTTCGTCATCACACGACGCAGCTTGTCGAGATAACTCCTCTCCGGGCTGCCCCACATTTGTCGGTCTCGACTTCTCGCCTGCTGAATCGCTGGTTATCGACGGGCTCACGGGGCGATACGAAGCTTTTCCAAAACGGTCGTGCGTAGATAGGTGACGCTTCACATCGCTCTTCTTTGAAGGGCTCATGGCAGATCCGGGTCGTGCGAGTTGCGTTCTTGAACGTTGATCGTCCGAAGCGAGGAGGAT
>DATLKS010000833.1:0-10451 GCA_035538255.1 Terriglobales bacterium | reverse complement strand
GAACTCTAACCGTTCAAGATCTTCATCGGTATAAAGCCGGGTATTGCCCTCGGTGCGTGAAGGTTTCAGTAATCCCTCACGCTCGTAAAGACGCAGCGTCTGCGGATGAATGCCATACATCTCGGCCACGGCCGAGATCATGTAGGCGCCTTGTTTGCGTCGCTTGGTTGGCATAAAGAAAGCTACTGAGCTGCTAAGCTCCTAAGCTGCTAAGCCGGAACTGGACTCGCGCCAGCCTCTCCACTGCCGCAGCACATGGAACTGTAGTCCACGATCTGCTCCTGCCTTAGAAGCTTGCTTTTCCCCACAACTCTGATCGTGGATCCTCCGGATTCAGCTTTGCCAATTCTCGCATGAGTTCCCGCGAGCGCTCATCGCGCAGTGGCGGAACGGCGATCTTTACTTCTACTATTTCGTCGCCGCGAACACCGTCCTTCGTCGCCGAAGGGACTCCTTTTTCGCGCATGCGCAGCTTCTGCCCGCTTTGAGTTCCAGGCGGGATCTTGAGCTGAGCGCGCCCGTCGATGGTCGGGACCTCGATCTTCGATCCAAGAGATGCCTCACTGACCGAGATGGGAACTGTCACATGGATGTCATCGCCCTCGCGGTGAAACACTGGGTGCGGCTCGATGCGGATAACAATGAACAAATCGCCTGGAGGCCCGCCTCCCTGGCCGGCATTGCCCTTGCCGGCAATGCGGATGCGCTGTCCGTCCCGCGTTCCTGCCTTGATGCGAACTTCGAGCGGCTCAGTCACACTGACCAGACCCTGCCCATGACAGTTCGGGCACTCATTCATGATTTGTCCGGTTCCATGACACCGCGGACACGCCATGTTGAACTTCATGCGGCCGCTGGTTTGCGTGACTTGTCCACTACCTTTGCATTCAGGGCACGTCTGGCCGGAACCCACTGTCGCCTTGCCTTTGCACATCGGGCAGACGTCCTGGCGCGTGACATTCAGGCGCATCACAGTTCCGCGGATCGCCTGCCAGAATCCGACAGTAACCTGATACTCCAGATCGGTTCCCGGTTCGGGACCTTGCGGCTCGGGACGCGCGCGACCTCCGGAAAAGATGCCGGAAAAAATATCGCGGAAGCCTCCCCCACCGGATCGACCCGCACTAGCGCCGCTGGTAAAGTCAGAGAAGTCAAAGCCGCTGAAATCGAATGGAATTCCCTGGTCGCCTGCGCCTGAGCTTCGCGTGTAGGCTCCGCCCGGGAAGCCACCCGGTCCTCCGCCTGCGCGAGCATAGGCCTCGGCAGTCGCGGGATCGATGTTGTCGGAGTAAAAGCCAACCTGATCGTAGATTTTGCGCTTCTTGGGATCGCTTAAGACGTCGTTGGCTTCGGAAATCTCCTTGAACCTCTCCTCGGCTTTCTTATCACCGGGATTGACGTCCGGGTGATATTTGCGCGCCAGTTTGCGGAATGCCTTGCGAATGTCTTCCGTCGTGGCATTCTTCTTCACGCCTAAAACGGCGTAATAGTCTTTGGTTTGAGTAGCCATTTAGCTTCGGAGCCGCCTGTTTACTTCCGTTTCCCTTAAACTCTACAAACTCTGGGTTAACACCACTACTGCCATGTCAAAAAAAACAGTTGCACGAACTCGCGCCTCCCAAAACGAGAACGATCCCGGCCAGCGGGATCGTTCTTCGTGAAACGCTTCGTTTCAGGCTCACTCGAGCTCCGTCACTATTGTCGAGATTTATGCGTTACCAACCTGTTGAATGAGGAACAATGCTTCCGGCTCGCTCGCCACTGCGTTACGCACGAACTGTTCGGCGGCGTCGAGCGGAAAAAGTCCGGCAACCGGGATCATCTCTATCAGAGATCCCAACTGCTTCGCGATTTTCACCACCAAATATTGCTTCATGTCTGTAATACGGAGCCCTGTGCTCCTGGTTCCCTTCTACTTCTATAAACACCGGCGGAGATCAATCGTTCCGTCGGTTACGGAGCAGATCGTCCCCAGAGTTTTCCACGAAGGGCGCGAAGTTGAATACCAAAGTCACAGAAATTCTTCGTGGCCCTTTTCAACCTTCGTGACCTTCGTGTTTAACTCCGGTCACTGCTCTACCCTAGTCTCCTTACCGCTTTGGTTCGACGTCAACGTACTCTGCGTCGATGACACCTTCGTCCTTCTTCTTCTCTTGCGCTGACGAAGCACCATCAGCGGTTGCTCCAGCACCACCGGGGAAGCCTCCCGCTTGTGCTCCAGCGCTGGGTTGAGCCGACTTGTACATCGCCTCAGCCAGCTTGTGCGAGGCCTGCGTAAGCCGCTCGCGCGCCGAATTCATCGCGGTCGCATCGGAGCCTTCAAGTGCCTTTTTGGCATCAGCCAGCGCCGACTCAACATCGGAGCGCTCGCTGCCGGAGATCTTGTCTCCATGCTCTTTCAGCATCTTCTCGATCTGATAAACCATGGAGTCGAGCTGATTACGAGCTTCCACTTCGTCGCGCTTCGCCTTGTCTTCAGCGGCGTGCGCTTCGGCGTCCTTGGCCATGCGATCGACTTCCTCTTTGCTCAGACCAGAAGAAGACGTAATGGTTATCTTCTGATCTTTGCCGGTCGCCACGTCTTTTGCCGTGACGTTCAGGATGCCGTTTGCGTCGATATCGAAGGTGACTTCGATTTGCGGCACTCCGCGCGGAGCCGGTGGAATTCCGGTTAGATGGAATTTGCCCAGCGTACGATTCTGCGCAGCCATCGGACGCTCACCTTGCAGCACGTGCACTTCGACTGAAGTCTGACTGTCGGCCGCGGTGGAGAACGTTTCCGTTTTCTTGGTCGGGATCGTCGTGTTGCGCGGAATCATCGGCGTCGATACGCCGCCGAGCGTCTCGATCGAGAGCGTCAGCGGAGTCACGTCGAGCAGCAGCAGATCCTTTACCTCGCCGCCGAGCACGCCGGCTTGCACCGCAGCGCCGACCGCCACGACCTCGTCAGGATTGACCCCCTTGTGAGGCTCCTTCCCGAAAAGGTCTTTGACCAGTTGCTGGATGCGCGGCATACGCGTCTGACCACCGACGAGAACGACTTCATCGATTTTGCTGGCATCCACGCCCGCGTCCTTCATCGCCTGCTTGCACGGACCAACGGAGCGCTGGATGATGTCTTCCACCAGCTGCTCCAGCTTGGCACGCGTCAGCTTCTTGACCAGGTGCTTCGGACCTGATGCATCCGCCGTTATGAAAGGCAGATTAATCTCGCTCTCCATCGCGGTGGAGAGTTCGATCTTCGCCTTCTCCGCGGCGTCGCGCAGACGCTGCAGCGCCATCTCATTGCCCTTGGCGCGCAGGTCGAGTCCTTCCTCCTTCTTGAACTCGTCCACGAGCCAGTCCACGATGCGCGAGTCGATGTTGTCACCGCCCAGGTGAGTGTCACCGTTGGTGGACTTCACCTCAATGACGCCTTCTCCGACTTCCAGAATGGAAATATCGAAAGTGCCGCCGCCGAAGTCGTACACGGCGATCGTCTCGTCCTTTTTCTTGTCGAGACCGTAAGCCAGTGCCGCCGCCGTGGGCTCGTTCACGATCCGTTTCACATCAAGGCCAGCGATCTTGCCGGCATCTTTCGTAGCCTGACGCTGCGCGTCGTTGAAGTATGCGGGTACAGTGATGACCGCTTCTGTAACGCTCCCGCCAAGATAGTCTTCTGCAGCTTTCTTCAATTTCTGCAGGATCATGGCCGAGACCTGCGGCGGGGTATACTCCTTGCCCTGCGCGACTACAGCCACGTGGTCGCCCTGACGAACCACTTTGTAGGGGACCATCTTCATCTCGTCGGTCACTTCATCGAAGCGACGACCCATGAAGCGCTTGATTGAGTAAATAGTGTTTTCCGGATTGGTGATGGCCTGTCGCTTCGCGACCTGACCTACCAGTCGCTCACCTGATTTCGTGAATGCAACCACCGAGGGCGTGGTCCGGCCACCCTCTTCGTTGGCGATGACCTTGGGTTCGCCACTTTCCATTACGGCTACGACCGAGTTGGTCGTGCCGAGGTCAATTCCAATAATCTTTGCCATTGCTGCCTTCTCCTAAAGCTTCTGCTCTCGTCTGTCTGAGTTTCGCCGTAAACTATTGAAAATTATGTAGGCCTCAAATTTATAACGACCGTATTATCAGAGTTGAGTCAGTTATTGTCAACTGTCCAATAGATGCATAAAACCGGCTCTGCGATTCCATCTGCTTAGCTCTTATTTTCAAACAGATAGCCTTCGGTTTGGCGATCTTGGCTCAGCAGCCAAGGGTTCTGTCCAAAGGAATAAGCCTCTGCAGATACTCTGCCGCGTCCGCTGCCAGATTCATTGTCAAGCTGCTGAGTTGACGGGAGTTGCACGTGAGAGGAATCCTAGCATTCGAGATTTTGAATGCAGGATGGGCTGGTCAGCGCACCGCTTGGCAGAAAAGGTGGGATTCAGACGGACCTCAATTGTGAGGTTTCTCCTCCCGGTCGCCCATCCTCATGAGCACTACCTTCCCGCTGTGATCGACGATGACGGTGGCTCCAAGCGGACTCCGGCGAGGTTGCCCGCCGCCGAGGCTCGGCAGCAGGTAATCAAATCGGAGATCGCGAAGGCGTACCTCGTAACCTAGTTCAGGTGGCGTAAGAGGTTCGGCTTCGAGCAACGGAAAGCGTGCCCAGTCCAGGTATGCTCGTCCAAGAGGAGAGCGCTTCGCAGCCAGGGTGATCGGCGTTTCGGCCGGTTTGTAGAAGATTTGGGCACGATCCTGCGGATCGAGATTGGTACCGCGCAAGTCGATCGGAATTTTAGCGTAGAAACTCTGAGTCTCGACGATTCCGCCCCAGAAGAATGGAGTTAACGGATATGGCATTGCGCCGGCATTGCTCACCACTTCACCGCGATAGTCCGTCGAATTGAGGAGCGTTACAGCCTTGCGATGCTCATAATCGCGCATCCACCAGATAGCACAGACGGCGAGCAAAGCGCCGACCGCGCACCAACGTCCATGAAATCTTTCCTTGCCAGCGCCGATTTCGCGGCCCACCAGACCAAAGATCGACGGCAGCACCAGTCCCACCAGCAGCACCAGCAACATTAATGGCTCGATGATGAAGACGATGTCCCACGAGTACCAACGCCAATTGAAGGGCATGAATGGCCGCACGCCGTAGTTGTTGGTGAAGTCGAGCAGGATGTGGCTGAGCACTGCGAGAATTCCAAACAGAAACAGCAGGCCCCACCGAGGCACGAGTCGCGGCGACTTTCCCCGGCTCAAACGCCAGCGGTGCAAGCCGTACACAAATCCCAGAACGATAATGGCATCGACGGGCGCGCCCAAAAAACTGTGGGTGAATCCGCGATGGTGTGTGAATGCCTCTACCGGGCCTCTGATTTGCCACAAGATATCAATGTCGGGGAACTCGGCGGCCAAGGTTAGCATGAGTGTCGCATAGGCGGTAGTGCGGTTGAGTCCAGCGCGTCCGATACATGCGCCCGTGAGCAAATGGGTGACTGGTTCCATCTGGGGAGCTGTGAATAACTCACATGTACTTCAAAGCACGATGTTCGGAGTGTAAAAGAGAGGCTCTTCGAAACAAAGCAAGATCAATCGTTGTTCAGTGTCACGAGAATTAGCGCTATCGCGACAACGATGATCGCGATCACCGGGATGATTGTGGCTCCTGCATCAAGATGAGCATGCAGCGGCCGGTTCCAGAGCAAGTGGCGTTCGCTGCGCAGAATCAGCGAAGGATCCCCAGGATGCTCGATGCGCCACAGAGGAAAGAAGACAAAAAGAGAGATGCCCGGCACGCTTGCCGCGAGAGTGAACAGGAGTTGTCGCGCGCGCCGGCCCATGGGTACGAGTATCACGTCCACGCAGGCGGGACTCGATACAACTTTCGTGGAACTACCACAGAGGCACCTACAAAGCGGTACACTGTTCCGTTTCAATTCTGACCATCGAGGTGGGGATGAAATTACGCCTGCTCGTACTCTTAATTTGGGCTTCTGCCGCACTGTATCTAGCTGCCCAAACCGGCTCTCACACATCTTCTTCCAATAACCAAGCCGAAGAGATTCCTGAAATTCACGGCTTCGATCTCGCAGCAATGGATCGCAGCGTTGCTCCATGCGACGACTTTTACCAGTTCGTCTGCGGCAACTGGATCAAGAACAACTCCATTCCTGCGGATCAAGGGCGTTGGGGACGCTTCAACCAACTCGCGGAACGGAATCGTTTGATCGCAAAGCAGATTCTGGAGAAAGCTTCTGCAAATGATCCAAAACGGGATGCTGTGCACCAGAAGATCGGCGACTACTACCAGGCTTGCATGGACGAGAAGGCCGTCAATGACAAGGGCCTGAAGCCGCTGCAGCCAGAGCTCGACCGCATTGATGCGGTCAGCGATCGCGAAAGCGCTATCGATGAACTGGCGCACCTGCATGAACTTGGCGTGCGTGAGGCTGTATTCTTCTTTACTTCGAATCCCGATCTGCACAATGCCAACAACGTCATCGCCTATGCCGACCAGGGAGGTCTGGGTTTGCCGGATCGTGACGATTACCTCAAAGACGACGCTAACTCTAAAGAGAAACGCGAGAAGTACCTCACGCACGTCGCGAATATTTTGAAGTTGGGCGGCGACAGCAACGCCCAGTCTGATGCGAAGCTGGTGATGGATCTGGAAACCAAACTTGCTCAAGCTTCCATGGACCGCATCGAGCGCCGCAAGCCGGAAAATCGCGATCATAAGATGACTCTCACGCAGTTTTCCGCCCTCGCTCCGGATATCGAGTTCGAGCGCTTTGTGAAAGCGACCACCTCTCCCTCGTTTGATTCGCTCAATGTCAGCAATCCGGAGTTTTTCAAGCAGCTGAACGCTCTCGCGAACTCAGTTGAACTCGATGAGTGGAAGGTCTATTTCAAGTGGCATTTGCTGCACGAGTTTGCCGGAGTTCTCTCCGATCCATTCGTTCAGGAGAACTTTGATTTCTACGGCAAGTATCTCGGCGGCGCCAAAGAGCTCGAAGCTCGCTGGAAGCGATGTGAGCGATTGACTGATCAGCAGCTCGGTGAAGCCCTCGGACAACCGTATGTTGCGCAGGAGTTCACGCCCGCTGACAAGGCCCGCATGCTGAAGATGGTCGACGCAATCGAGACCGCCTTGAAGCAGGACATCGAGAGTCTTGACTGGATGACTCCGGACACGAAGAAGCAGGCGCTGGTAAAACTCGCGGCGATCCGCAACAAGATTGGCTATCCCAACAAGTGGCGCGATTACTCCAAGCTCAATATTGTTCGCGGCGATTTCCTGGGCAATGTCGAGAGAGCAAACACGTTTGAGGTTAATCGTCAGTTAGCGAAGATCGGAAAGCCGCTCGACCGCAATGAATTCGGCATGACTCCTCCCACGGTGAATGCATATTACAGCCCGCCGTATAACGACATTAATTTCCCTGCAGGAATCCTGCAGCCTCCGTTCTTCGACAAGACTGCCGATGACGCGGTGAATCTTGGTGGGATCGGCGCCGTGATCGGCCATGAACTGACTCACGGCTTCGACGATCAGGGCCGCAAGTACGATGCCGAGGGAAATCTGCGTGACTGGTGGACTCCTGTTGACGCTCGTGCTTTCGAGGAGCGGGTATCGTGCATCGACAATGAGTATTCGTCATTCGAACCACTGCCAGCAATTCATGTTCGCGGCAAGCTTACTTTAGGGGAGAACACTGCCGACAACGGAGGTGTCCGCGTGGCGATGAGGGCTCTGCACAATATGCAGGCTGAGCAAAGCAAATCGGGCAAAGGCGGCGCACAGGAACTGACGTCGAAAACCATCAATGGCTTTACACCCGAACAGCGCCTGTTCATTGGCTACGGCCAAATCTGGTGTGAGAACCAGACCGAGGCGGCTCTGCGTCAGCAGGTGCAGACGAATCCTCATTCGCCCGGCCGCTTCCGCGTGATCGGCGTGGTGCAAAACAGCGAAGACTTCGCCAAAGCCTTCAGTTGCAAACCGGGACAGAAGATGGTCAGCGAGAAGGCATGCCGGGTGTGGTGAAGCTAGAGGAGAGTACGGTGTTTCCTACTTCGGGACAGTTCTGGAGTAGTTCTGGATAAAAGCAGATTCCCTCAGCGCACAGCGAAAGTAGAGGAAGGAGCCAGATTGGCGGCGCGGAGCGGGATGACAGTTCTTCAGCAGTGTTCGTGGAGTGCTACCCAATCATCGCGCAGTGAGAAATTTCAGGCACACCGGCGATGGTACCTTCGCTTCCTGCCCACTTGCAGTAAGACGGCCTGTCCTTTTGTCGATTCGAAACACGACGATGTTGCCCGTGTTCTGATTCGCGGCCAACAACCACAAGCCCGTCGGGTCAATTACAAAGCTTCGAGGCGTTCTGCCTTTAGTAGAGAAGTTATCAACCAGGTGCAGCGTACCTTTACTCAGGTCGATGGCAAAGACGGCGATGCTGTCATGTCCCCGATTTGAGGCAAATAGGAATTTGCCGCTGGGATGAACCTCAATCTCTGCGGAGTCGTTGTGTTCTGAGAAGTCTTTTGGCAGCGTCGAAATTGTCTGGAGCGAATTCAATCTTCCATGTTCTGCGTCGTAGGAAAACGCGCTCACTGTGGATTGCAATTCATTTATTACGTAAGCGAATCTTCCATTCGGATGGAAGGCCAAGTGCCGCGGCCCCGCTCCGGCTTCTACTTTAGCGAATGGAGGATCATTCGGCGCAAGCGTGCCATTGCTCGCGTCGAAGTTGTACACGACTAGCTCATCGAGTCCCAGATCGGCCGCGATGGCAAAGCGGTTGTCAGGAGTCGTTTCGATCCAGTGCGCATGAGGTCCATCCTGGCGTTCCTTATTTGGTCCGGAACCTTTGTGTTGGACAAACGCTGTCGCTGCGCCCAAGCTGCCATCGTGCTGCACGGGAAAGACTGCGACGCTACCGCCGGTATAGTTAGCCACCAGAACGTACTTGCCCGTCTTGTCTAGCGCTACGTAACAAGGATCGGCGCCTCCGGAACCTACCTCATTCAACAACGACAGCTTGCCTGTCGCGCGGTCCATTGCGAAGGCGCTCACTCCTCCGCTCGATTCATCGTTATACTTCGGCACTTCATTTACTGCGTACAGGAAGCGAGAGCTCGGATCAACCGCGAGAAATGATGGATTCACAGTCTCGCCGGCAACTCCGAGTGCACCGAGTTGACCAGAACGCGGATCGAAACTGTAGCTGTAAATTCCCTTACTTCCATTCGTCGTGTAGGTGCCAACATAGAGGAGATACTTGGAGTCCCGTCTCTCTTTTCCGAAGCCGAAACCAATGGTGAAGAGCTGAACAAAAAGCAGGAGGAATGCCCGGCGGCTGATTCTTCTCATGTGATGGTCAGAGAGTATACACAGCCGAGTCAGCACGTGAATCTCACGAGAGACGCGCGCCTCGGGCTGGCTTCGGTCGAAGCGAGAGGATTGTTGGACGATCCCAGCCTTGTCTTCTTTCTCAATAAGACCGAGCCGAGGCGGGCCGCAGGTCCTTTTCTCGGCTTCGTCCGCTTCAGAAGAACGTCTGCACGATGTCGATGACGCGGTACTCCGAATCCAGCACTGGCAGGTATCGCCATTTATCAAAAGTAAGACATGGATGCGAGATGTCGAGCGCGATCATGTCACCGACACGAATGTTGTCTCCGTTGCCAATCTGCATGAACGCATGCTGATCCATGATTCGGGTCAAGGACCAACTCTTTGGAGCGGCAACGGGCTGTGGCTGGCCTGGCCGATATTGCGCAACCGGAACTGGCAGACCCGCGTCAAATGCAACATCTCGCTTTCCTAGAGTGAGGATTGCCTTTTCCGGTTCTGGAATTGACTGGACATATGCCCACAATTGCAGGGCCGGCTGAAGAGCAGGGTCCATCTCCCGCGCGACTGGGTTGCGCCGCTGAATTTGCTCCTGAGCAACGCGATACGCGCCTACGTCGTGGGCAAGATAACAACCCGGCCGCAAGATGAGTTCGATCGGCTCGCCGATATCGCTGTTGCTGAAAATTTCGGCGACAACGTCGTACCAAGTAGAGCCAGCGCCAGAGAGGATTACGGGATGGCGATGGAAGAGGCCGTCATGGGCGAGCTCCCGGGCGATATCGATAGCCCCCTGCAAGTAGCTGCGGATCGCACGCTCGTCATTCAACACACCCTCGTACACCTCCAGGCCGCAAAGAGAGAATGCAGCAGGATAGCGTGACAATGCTTCTATCAGCGCCCGAAGCTGTTCCCGATTCCGAACTCCAGTGCGTCCATCCTCGGCTCCTGACTCGATAAGGACGTTCAAGCGCTGTTTGCGATTGCCGAAGAAGCCACCCAAAGATTCCACATTGTGTGCCGAATCGACCAGACAGAAGAACTCGAATTCCGGATCCTCGAGCAGCCGGCTGATGATGGCCATGTTCTGCTTGCCGACCAGTTGATT
>DATLKS010000832.1:0-2226 GCA_035538255.1 Terriglobales bacterium | reverse complement strand
GATGAGCCGACAGCGTCGCTAAGTCCTCCGGAAGTCGAGCGGCTGTTTCAGGTCATGACCACGCTAAAACTCTCCGGCCACACGTTAGTGTTCGTTTCGCACCGGTTGGAGGAAGTTTTTGCCATTACGGACCGAGTAACGGTCATGCGAGAAGGACGAACCGTCGCAAAATCGGTCAAAACGGCGTCGCTGAAACAGGCGGAGCTCATCCGCCTGATGGTGGGTCAAGAAATGAAATCGCTGTCGCCGAATCGTTCAAATGGCGCAGGCGCTCCCTTCTCCCGGCCGCCGCTATTGGAGGTGAAGAATCTGGCCTCGGCGCCCGCGGTTCGCGATGTTTCCTTCAAAGTGCACCCCGGTGAGATTCTAGGCCTGGGAGGGTTGGTCGGCGCCGGCCGCTCAGAGACAGTAGAAGCGATTTTTGGTCTGCGTCCACGGCAGCGGGGAGAACTCTTTCTTGAAGGGAAACTCTTTGCACCGAAACGGGCCGCCGATGCCATTCGCGCGGGCATCGGATTCGTGGCCGAGGATCGCCGGATCCAGGGAATAGTTCCCGATTTTTCGGTTCGAGAGAATTTGTTGCTGGGACATCTGGCGGCTTCGCGGAAGTTCGGACTCCGCTATTCAGAGCGAAAGACAAAGCTGGAAGGCTTGCTGCAACAACTCGGATTGCCGGCGAAGCGGCTCGACACCAGTTTGCTCAACTTTTCCGGCGGGATGCAGCAGAAGATCGTCACCGCGCGCTGGCTTCTCCTCGAACCATCCGTGCTGATTCTGGATGAACCAACCAAGGGAGTGGACATCGGCACGCGAGCTTCAATTTATGAAATGCTCCGCCAAGTCGCCGCTCGAGGCGCCGCCGTAGTGGTTATCTCCTCGGATTTCGAAGAGCTTCTCCATATTTGCGAAAGGATTGTCGTGATTAGCGACGGAGTCTCGATTGCCGACGTTCCGAGCGCGATGTTGAACGAGGAGAAGCTCACGCTGTTTGCTGCTCCCCGCACCTCGATGGAGCAGAACAGCACGTTTTTACGAGACATCGCCCGCGATTTGGACGGAGCCGCCTTTTGGACCCTCATCGACCAGGACCGGCTGTTCTGCTTGTACACTGCCATCAGCAATGATCAAGCTGATCCCGGCTTTCGAACCGCAGAGACGCCGAATATCAGCGACACTCGGATTGCGGCTGCGCTTAACACAAAAATAAACGAGTTCGTGGTGGAACCAGAAAATCGGCTTGCCACTCTCTTACTCTCCGTTCGGAGCAGTCGTGGTCATGATATGGGGTGGATCGGAGTTACCCTGCCCGCGCAGGCGCCGCGCCCGGCGGCACGCGAGTTACAGAACCGAATTGAGACGCTGGTAAGCCGCCTCACTAAGCCACATTGACAACCGCGAATGGACACGAATTCAAAAACCGCGAATGGACACGAATAGAACGCGAATGAATCGATGAGCTCGAAGGATTCTCCCGGGGCAAGAGAACGCGTGGAAGCTAAGAGCGTGGTCGGCGGTGCCGACCGCATCGGCCTCGCATCCTCCTCCGCTAAAGCTTCTAAGGACAAGAGCGAGGCAGCGCTCCACGGAGCCGCGAGCTCCAAGGTTGCGGAGCGTTCGCTGGTTGGCGAGCTGATCGGACGACTCGAGATCCGCATGTTGGGATTGGCGCTGCTGCTCGGCATCGTTTTGACCGTTCTTTCGCCTCATTTTTTGACTTCGAATAATCTTCTCAACGTCTTGGATCAGTCCGTTGTTGTCGGAATCGTTGCGATCGGAATGACTTTTGTCATTCTCATCGGTGGGATTGATCTATCCGTCGGTTCCATCGCTGGGTGTACTGGCGTATTGCTCGGACGTGGGTTGGAACATTTGCCGATCCCTCTCGCCATCTTCCTCGCTCTCCTGGCGGGATGCGCGATCGGCCTATTCTCCGGAATTTTGATCGCTCGATTCGGTCTCCCGGCTTTCGTCGTGACTCTGGGTATAATGGCGATTGGCCGGAGCCTGGCTTACATTTTTTCCGGTGCCACCGCCATCGCGGACTTGCCGGAGAGCTTCAGTAACATCGTTTACACGAATGTGTTTGGCATCCCGGCTCACGTCGTCACGCTGCTGATACTCTATGCATTGGCCTGGGGATACCTGAACTTCACCAAAGGCGGTCGTACGATGTATGCCAACGGTTCAAACCGCGAAGCGGCACGAACTGCAGGGCTGAACGTCCTC
>DATLKS010000831.1:0-3115 GCA_035538255.1 Terriglobales bacterium | reverse complement strand
CCGGTAAATGCAATCTGGTCTGCGTTGCCGCGCATCAGATTGCTCGCCAGCACTTGCTCAGTCCAGTCGGAAAGATGCGAATTGATGTCACTCAGGTGAATGCGAGCCAGTGAGCCGTGTAACAAAACACCGATATATCCGCTGCGTTCCTTCGTATCTACCGTTCTGACCAAACCTTTGTTTGGCCCAGCGCCTTGTCCCTTGCCGGTCGCGACGAAGAGTTCGCCATTGTGAACGGCGAGAGCGGTTGGATACCACTCGGTAGGGATAAATCCCAGCGGCTTCGAGTTTGGCTGCGGATTCTCGAAAATCGCTACCGCGTCGGAACTTGCATTGGCGACAAAGAGTCGCTGGCCATCAGGCGTGACTGCCAGCGCAACTGGAAAGCTGCCGCCATACTGCTGATCGGGCAACTTTGTGTTGAGATAAAAAATGTTTCCCGTTTCGCGCTCAACAACCGCGACCTCGTCCATATTTGCGAGCGCTACATAAAGACGCTTTTGATCCGGGGTGAGCACGAGGGCGGTCGGATGCGAGCCTGCGGCGTCAACCTTCTCAGGCACATGCAGCTCGAGTGTGCGGCGAAGAGTTCCTGACGCAAGATCGATCTCCGCTACACGCGATGCGTTCCATAAGCTCACATATGCCGTACTTTCGTCCTTGGTGACTGTGGTCGCGAAAGGATACGATCCAGGCACAGCGCGATATAGCGCAAGATCGATGTGCTTCACGACTGTCTTCGCATGAAGGTCAACGATGTCCGCTGAATCGGACAGATTGTCGGCTACGAGCAGCATCTCTTTTCCGTGCTGACGAAAGCTAGTTATTCCTGTTGGAAACGGAACTGTAAAACCTGAAGCTTTGCTTGCTGCTTCGCCAGGGTCTTCCGGCGCAGTTTTCGCCTGCGCCGGGCGGTTCGAAGCGGGGAAGCGTATGAAGCCGTCCTGCTTCACCTGTCCCCCTAAAAATTCATAAATGGCAATACCGCTGCCGGTGCTTCCAGTATTTTGCCCAGATGGATCCGTCATCGAGCTCATGCTGGCGTAGAGCTTCTTCCCGTCCGTGCTAAACGCGAGGCCGTAGAAGTACGTTTGCTGAGCTCGGTGTCCCAGCCGGGCATCGGAAAAATCTTTCAATTCGTTCTTTGCGATATCCAGCACGCCAATCGACTGGCGGTAATCCGATTCGAATGTGCCGAAACC
Organism: Terriglobales bacterium; assembly: GCA_035538255.1. Classification (GTDB taxonomy): domain Bacteria; phylum Acidobacteriota; class Terriglobia; order Terriglobales; family Acidobacteriaceae; genus Gp1-AA112. The sequence goes on along the minus strand of DATLKS010000831.1, from coordinate 1,913 downwards.
ATCATTGAGCAATGCCAGATATTTACCATCGGGCGACAGCGCCATCGCAGTTGGAAAGCTGTTGGTTGCTTGTGGATTCCCAGCAACCGGCTCGAGCAGCAATTTGCTGCTCGGCAGAGGAACTCGCCCAGTCTTCTCTGACGAGCTGCGAAGAACGCGAAATGCTATGAACAAAGCACAAATAATGAGCACCACACCGATCACCGGTCGTTTCATAGCCAGCGATGGTAAATGAAGCAGGCAAAGTTCATGTGAAATTGCAGCGCGACCAGTGCTAGAATCGCCGACTTTCCAGCATGATGCGACGCTTTAGCAAACTTCTCTCCCTGTCTCTGTGTTCGATTTTTGCTGTCACAACCGTTTTGTGCGTGCAAGGTGGCGCCCAAATGGCCTTGGGACCACGATGACAGCCGCAGAAGAGAACTCCACACATCGGAACTGAGGATCGGGCCCGGAGATCTGCTTGAAGTGGGAGTCTATGGTGCGCCGGAGCTGAGTGGTTCCCTACGGGTTAGCGGTCTGGGCGACATATCGATGCCATTAATTGGGGGGTTAAGATCGCAGGACTAACCACCGAACGGGCTCAGTCTCAAGTCCAGCAGCGACTCCTGGGCGGCGGATTTTTGCGCGATCCGCAAGTCAACATTCTGATCAAGGAGTTCGCGACCCAAGGGATCTCAGTTTTGGGAGAAGTTGTGCACCCGGGGATCTACCCGTTGCTCGGTTCTCCCCGGCTTCTCGATGCAATTGCCGCGGCCGGAGGCACTACCGTCCGTGCAGGAAAGACCGCCATCGTGACTCATCGCGAGGTGCCCACCTCCTCACAAATTGTTGCTCTGGATGCTAAAGATACGCGGCAACAGAATGTCGCATTGCAACGTGGGGACACCGTGGTAGTTCGCCGTGCAGGCATCGTTTATGTGAGCGGTGATGTAAAGAGCCCGGGCGGATTCTTGATGGATAACAACGAGCGCCTCACCGTGCTGCAGGCGATCGCTCTGGCGCAGGGGTTGAACCCCACAGCTTCTGCCAGAAATGTGCGGATAATCCGCAGGCAATCGGGAAGCTTGCGGGAAGTCCCAGTGGAACTGAGGCGCATTATGGCTGCCAAGTCTGACGATGTAGAGCTGAAGGATGAAGACGTGCTGTTCATTCCCAACAGCGCGTCAAAGTCGGCGGCGCGTAGAAGTCTGGAATCTATCGTCCAAGTTGCCACGGGCTTGGCAATCTACCGCCGCTGAGCAGCAAAGCACATCGCAAAATCAAAGGCTGCTACGGCCTCGAAAGCCACCAAATCACGCGTCCGATGATGCGCGAATTTCGATCAAACACAAGATTGTTTGTGCCGGTGCGATCAGCTTCGGAGGCCAATACTTCGCTGGCTCCAAGCCTCTTCAGGCGGCGAACAATGAGACCGAGATCTTTGTGCCACGCCAAGACAACTGAGTTGCCAAGCTTTGCTGGATCAAACTGGGCGAGATCGACGGCAACGACTGAGCCATCAGTAATTAATGGAGCCATGCCTTCGCCCGCGATGCGAAGACAGCGAATGCTCTCCCCGTTCTCGCTCCAGTTCACCGGTGCCATCACCTTCGCAATGGTGGGACTCTGCTCGAGATTGGGATTATTGTCGCCCGCCGCGCTCGTTCCCGCTGTGATTTCGAGCACCGGAACCGCATGGCTTTCAAGTTCGTCGACGGCTGTGTGGGCTGACTTTGACGCCTTGGATTTACGAAGAGCGCGCTTAATGTCGCTGGCCGGCAGACCCGCTCGCTGCCAAAAATACCAGCAGTCCGGATCACCTGAAAGCGTCCCCATGTGTATGTAGTACGCCGCTTCAGGCTCATTAACGGCCCGCTCCCAGCGCGAAACGGCCATTGGAGACACATTGAGCAGCCGAGCGAGACCCGCCT
>DATLKS010000830.1:0-14921 GCA_035538255.1 Terriglobales bacterium | reverse complement strand
AAAACAAAATACGCTGTAAATTTCGCTGTTACTTTCGCTGTTCTGAAAATAACAGCGAAAAATGTGGTCGCAAACGGCAAATTCAGACAAACATCCGGCTCAGAGTCTGAGAAGAGCAGCGGCAGCTTAGTTCATCGCACGCAGACGCGACTCGGTCGAGAGTCCGTTCGCTCCTGCCGGGCTCACGTTGAAGTGGTCATGAAGAAACTTGGCCGCTTCCTCGCGCTCGGGCGAGGCGGAATCTGCCACCGCATTGGCATACAGGATGTACTCCTCCGCCGCTCCCTCGAAGTCGCTCTGTTGGGCGCGTCTGCGAGCCTCATTGAGAATTTTCGATGGAAGCAGCAGAGCCGTTTCGCGCACGGCCTTTACCATCGCGTCCCGCGCCTGGATCTCCTGGTCGGTGAGGAACTGGACCTCGTCCGGCTCTGTGCCTTGTTTCTTTACGCCCTGCGTGTCTTCAGGCTTTACGTTGTCGAGAACGACAAATAGCTTGTGATCCTCTTTCCGAATTGGGACGCTTGCCGCAACGGGATTTCCGGACTGATCGGCTACGCGAAATGCCATATCGACAATTGCGGAAAGATCGATGTTTCTCTTCGTATAGTTGTAGGGTTCAATCACATTTTCTGTGCGCGTCTGCTCGGTTGTCTCGAGCTTCTGGCGGGCATCAGCGACCTGCTTCTGCGCTGCTGCAACGGCATCGTTGTCTGCTGCGACGATCTCTTTCTTTTTGTGCTGAGCTTGGGCGGATGACAGCTCGCGCTGCGCTGCCGCCAACTGTTGCTGCGCGGTTTCGTAATCCTGATTGGCCTGCAACCAAGCCTCATTCTTCACGTCGTGAGTGGCGGCGCGGTATTTCGACTGCAATGTCTCGAGATTTGCGTTCTTCACCACGCGATGCTCGAGAATCTCGCCGAGCAGCAGGAAGTTCGGCTGCGCGGCATCCTTGTCCTGCGCTTCGCTGGACTGCCGGACAACTTTGATGGACAAGCCGGAGGATTCAAGACCAGTCGCGATGGCGTCCCGCATCTGGTCGGCAAATCCAACACTGTCGCGGCGGGAGGTCTGGTCTCGCATCAGCACGCCCACGGATAGTCGCGAGCGCAACTGGTAGGCGGGTGCGTATTTCGCCATCATGTCCCTGACATTTTCCAAATTGGGCTTGTAATGCTGCGCTTGGGCGAGGTACATCCAGCCAAGACCTACTCCAGAGCCCATTGGCTTCTCCAGATATCGCCGGGCCTGCTCGATATAGTAGCCGCTGATCTTGTCGGAAAGCAGATCGAGCTTCAACTTCAGCGCTGGATCTCCGCTGATGGTGCTGGCATGATCGAGCAGATCGTAAGCCTGGCGGATGGCATCTTCATCGGCGCGTCCGCGAATCGGCAGGTGTATCTCCTCCAGCTTCAGAGCCCGCCTGGATGCGGCGCCAACATAGTTCTTTTGCAGCGCGGCCAACTGGTCGGTGACGTAGCTTTGTTGTCCTATCGGCAAGCTCGCCAACACCTCGTACGCTTCGACGAACTGATTCTTTTGCGCGTAGCTGCTGCTGGCCGCGATCGCGGCCTCTGCCGCTTCACGATTTTGAGATGAAGCGAATTGCAGCTCCGCATTCTTAACTGCTGCGCCGGCCTCTTTGCTGTCAGGCTTTGCTTCCGCCGCCTTGCGGAATTCTGCTGCAGCTTGCTCCCAAGCCTGGCTGCGGCTGTACTCCTGTCCGCGCGCAAAGTGGAAGGCGTAGACCGCGGAAACGATGGAATCAATGCGAGGAACTTCTGCGGCAAATGCTCGATATGCTCCAACCGCGGTGAGGGCCTCATCGTAGCGCTTTGCTGCTGCGAACGATTCTGCATTCTGAATCGTGGAGTTTGCCTTGCGCATTTCGCCCATGATCTCGGAGTGCAGGCTCAGCGCCGGACCATGCTGCGGATTGATCTCAAGGAGCTGCTCGGTATGCTGCTTCGCCGCAAACAGCTGACCGAAGCCGGAGGTGTGATCCGATAATGCTTTGCGGAACGCCTGGAGTCGGGCGCGATCGGCGTCGAGTAATCCCTCGAGCTCCTTGTTGATCTGCTCGCGAAGCTGATGTGCCGGCGCGTATCCTGCTACGGCGCTTTCGGCCAGCTCTGCCTGTTGTTCTGCCTGTTTCAGACGGCCAAGATCGGGTCGCGTAGTTGCAGAGCTTCGATACTCCGCAAAAGCAGCTTCGGCCGAGGTTTCATAAATTGCGGCCATGGCGTTCTTTGCCTCAACGGAGCGAGACGACGATCCGAAATGGGATAGAAACGCCTGCCATGTAGGAATCGAATTGGCGCGCTGAGCTAGGAGAAATTCTGCCAGCTCACTGTCCGGAGCTGCGACAAATACGAACTTTACGCCGGGCTTAATTGGAGATATGCCGGCACCCTGCACAGAAGAAGAAACAACAACGCCGGAGGGCACGGCTTGCTCGGCAGCCTCGGAGGGAGTGAATTGGGCGTTCTTATCAAATTTCAGACTGTTCGGAACAACACAAACCGCTTTGGAGTTCACGGTCAACATCAACATGCCGTCGGCGCCGCGCTCCAGAGAGCTGGCGGCTGCAAGTTGAGTCTTGAGCATGAGATCGTAGGTGCGCTTATCAAATTTCGAGGCCCCGTCACAGACGCGCAAATCCGTTTTGCCGTTCACTGTCAGACCAACGATCTGTACGTATGCTGGTCCGTTGGGAGAATCGAACAGCTCAATCGCGGTGGCACGAGTGTTGGCCGCTCGCGCAGATATTGAAAGCATGCACAGGCAGAGCGCAGTGATTAAAAGGCGTGCGGCACGGAGTTGCGTCCGGTTGCTCGATGACACACGTTCAGCCGCAGGGGACGAAATGCACATTCGCAAAGTCATTGAGGGATAAGCACTTTCCGGGGGAGTCTCTGCGTAGGATAGGCCGATACTCATCAGGTGTCGAAAAACTAAAGTAACCAATGAGATATAGCCATTTGTAAGTAAGATTCTATTGGCGCAGTGTTCATCGATATATAGAAGTTGGTGTTTTCGCGCGATTATGGAGCCTCTACCCGTACCGCCAATTACCAGCAGTGAGGATGAAGGCGTGCAGAAAACGCAGCGTCCTGCCTCGCGCACGGCGTTGTGTGTGCGGCTTTGGGAATACCGCGGCCCGCAAGAGAAACTTCACGATTTGCAGTGGCAGTCTGATCCGAGCATCGCGGATTTGGTTCGCAGCGTAGCCAGTGAGGGCATGGGCGTCATATCGTCGGATCAGGACAGACTTGTAATCCATTTCGGGATTACTTTAAATGCGCTTGCGGCAGCCAAGGCTCTGCAAGTACGACTTCTGACCGGTCCCCGCACACCGCCTGCTGCGCAGGTCGTGGCCGCGGCGATGGTGCACGAGCATGCGGAAGCTTCTTCGGCCGACACTGAAGTCCTCACGCTCGCGAACATGCTGGTCGAGGCAGATTCAGCGCAGATTCTTGTTACTGAACGAGTCTACGAAGTGGCAAAAGACGTTCCCGGCTTCGCCTTCAATTCCAAGCCGGTACACCAGACCGGTGAACGAGGATTCTCCGAGCCGGTCTATGAGCTGCTCTGGACCGACGAATCGACCTACTCCCACGTGAGAAAAACCGGGCAGATGGCCGTCAAGGACGTTACTGGCGCGAGCCGCTATCAGATCCAATCTGAGCTGGGGCGCGGCGCGATGGGCGTGGTCTATAAAGCTTACGATCAAGTGATCGGGCGGACAGTCGCGCTGAAGACCATTTCGATCCAGCAGAACTTCGCCGACCGTAGTGAGTTGGTTGAGCGTCTCAAGCAGGAGGCAAAGGCCGCAGGCGGATTAGACCATCCCAACATTATTACGATCTTTGACGTCGGTCAGGAGAAGGACTTCGTTTACTTGAGCATGCAGTTTGTCGAAGGGAAGACTCTGGCTGCGCTTCTGAGCAGCCGCGAACTTCCGTCGCTTTCCACGCTGTTGTCATATGCCGATCAGATTTGCGCCGCCGTCGGCTTCGCCCATCAGCGTGGAGTTATCCACCGCGATCTGAAGCCGGCCAACTTCATGCTGACCAATGAGGGCATCGTGAAGGTTCTCGATTTCGGCATCGCGAAACTTGGTGACGCGTCGCTTACGCAAACGGGCGTTGTTGTAGGCACTCCGACATACATGGCGCCGGAGCAGGCGACCGGCAAGAAGCTCGATCAGCGCTCCGACATCTTTTCTCTCGGGACCGTTTTCTATGAGTTGTTCACGCGCGAGAAGCCATTTAAGGGCGATATAACTGCCGTTCTTTATAAGTTGATCCATGAAGATCCGGCTCCTCCATCGGTCATCAATCCTTCGCTGCCAAACGGAATTGACGCGATCGTTCGCAAGGCTATGGCAAAGAAACCGCAGGACCGTTATCAAACCTGCGAGGAGATGAGGGAAGCATTTCGAGCGCAGGTGGTATTGCTGGAAGCTTCGGGAACAGGAGCGATTCAAAGCGTTCCGGCAAAACCAGGCGACGGGACTCCCATTACGACGCGTTCAGCGGCCGCACTCAAGACTCACTCTACACAGAAGAGGAGCAGTTCCGGAAGTCTCGGTTGGGTAGCGGTGTTGGCGCTTCTGGCGCTTGGAGGCGCTGCCGGGTGGGGATATCGCGTGAAGTCCCAAACCGGTTCGCTGCCGCCGTTATGGCAAAAAGTTGCGAAGCTCGCTCCACGTGTGAAGGCACAAGTTCCGTCGAATAATCCGGTAAGCAGCACTCCAGCAACCACGGCTATGCCGGCGACACCTGAACCCGCTGCTCCGTCCAACGTAGCCGCCGGCGGTCAGCCCGAAACGGGAACGACTGCCGTCGATGCTCCAACGACTTCGCCGGCTGCGTCCGCACCGATTGCAGCAGTTTCCAACACTGCTGTCACCCCGGCTTCGGCGCCAACTTTGTCCCAGAACTCTGATGCCGGAGCAGTAGCGGTATCAGCGACGGTTCAGCCGAGTACACAACCACCACCAACACCTGTTGCGATTACTGCCGTCGAGCCGACAAAAGGGCTATCAACTGCCCAGCCCGAACCTGCAGTCCAGGCAGGTGCAGATGCGTCTGAGGGAACGGAAGCGGATTCCAGCGAGTCGACGCCTTCCAAGTCCGCTCGGGGGCAAGTAAGACGCCGACTTGCAGAGTCTGCCGACAGCAATGTGCGAGTGGAAGGCTTCAGCCGTGCCGACATTCCTGATTTGCTGCGCAAAGCCGATGCTGCAGCCGGTTCCGGCGACTATGCGCTTGCCCGTTACGAATACGGAATCATTCTCCGCCTCGCACCCCACAATGGCGCCGCGCGCAACGGCCTCGCGCGTGTGATCGCCGCGCGACAGGAACGCTTCCAGCGATAATCGTATCTACGGGTGAACCTACGCCGCTCTACGTGAGCGCCCCTTTCCGCGTCCTGAAGCAGCGCCGCGGCGCGCCGGACGTTCCGCTTCCTCCATCTCCTCGCCTTCTTCTATCCCCAGGTTGTCGGGTTTAAGTTTGCGGGAGATTGCCTGCAGCTTCGTGCGCGTTTGCTCTTCCTCTTTGAGATTTTGGCTCAGCAGCTTTACTGCCTTATTCATATCGAGTTGCTTGGCCAGTTCAATGAGCGAGTTGTATGCGCTGATCTCGTAGCTCTCAACCTTTATCGACGCGCCAACGTCGAAGATCGACAGAATGTCTTCACTCGGATCTTCCTCTTTGAACGACTCTCGCTCCTCAATCAGGCCCTTCATTCCTTTGCATTCGCTTGGCTCCGGCTCTTCCCCGAGCTGCTGGAAAAGCTGCTGAATGCGTCCTACCTGTTTTTCAGTTTGAGCCCGATGCGACTCGAATCCCTTTTGCAGTTGTGGCTCTTTGGCATGATCTTCGGCCAGCTCACCCAGTGCTGTCACCAGCTTCTGCTCGGCGTCGAGCATGTCGGTCAGTTCGTGCATGAACAACTCTTTGGCGCTTTGCATAGTTTCCTCCGTATCGAGCTAGGTAAGATGCGACGCAGAAATTTCAGGGTTCGCTGTTCGTCTGGCGCTGCGCTGCAATTTCATCGCGATTATCGGGCAATGGCAGCAGCAGCGAGAACGGCGACTGAACGGCAGTGCGCGAGCTCACGTTCCGACGTAAATGAAAGCTACGCACGTGCCGAGTTGCGCCGTGCGCGGGTGCTGTTTAGGCGTATTTACCGGGCTTTTGGATGCGTCTGATCGTAAACGCGGGTGATATGCGATGACGTAAGCTGCGTGTATCGCTGTGTGGTGGAGAGTCTTTCGTGTCCGAGGAGCTCCTGAATGGCGCGCAGATCGGCGCCTTCTTCTAGCATATGCGTGCCGAAGGCGTGGCGTAGCGTGTGCGGATGCACATCCGGCGACAGCCCTCGCGCGACCGCGATCGCCTTCACAATCCGTCCCACGCTGCGGGTTGTAAGCGCGCCCCCGCGCAAGTTAATCAGCAGCACTGCAGATAATCGGCGGCGGGTGTCGAGAATTCGCTGGCGCTCCGGCAGATACTCACGGATTGCCGCGGCTGCGGTGTCGCCTAAAGGCACCAGACGTTCCTTTTTTTCCTTACCGCGCACACGAATGAGCTCGCTCGACCAGCTAATATCATCAAGGTCAATCCCTACCAATTCGGAATTGCGCACGCCGCAGCCATACAGCAGCTCGAAAATGAGACGATCCCGGGCCGGGAAGGCGGCATTTTCGGGCAAGGAAGCGTCAAGCAGGCCGTTGATTTCCTCTGCGGTCGGGACCCGCGGCAGCTTTTTCGGGAGCTTCGGAGTCGAGACTAGCGCCGCCGGATTCTGTTCGACATGGCCTTCGCGTCCCATCCATTTGTAAAAGGACCGTAACGACGCCAAAGCACGAGCGGCTGACGCTTTACTGAGGCCTTTTGCCATTACCCCTGCCAGGAAACCGCGGATGGTTACATGATTGATCTTTCGCCAATCGAGACCTGCTCCGGCATACCCAGTGAACTTTTTGAGATCCTTTTCGTAAGCCAAAATCGTGTGTTGCGACGCATTTCGCTGCGATCTCAGACACTCCAGGAACTCCCCTACGTGGCGATCTGCAGCAGATTTCGGACGTGATTGCGCTACTCGCGTTTTGCGGCTCAAGCCTGCTCCTTTAATGAGTCCGCAACCGGCCTAGAGCTGCGTGGATGATGCCTACGGTGTACTTCCTTTAAGCGATCCAGAGCGACATGGGTATACACCTGCGTTGTCGCGATGTCAGCATGGCCGAGGATCGTCTGCACGGTCCTCAGGTCAGCTCCGTTGCCGACCATGTGCGTCGCGCAACTATGGCGGAGCATGTGCGGACTCGCCTTCCGATCCGACTTTGCCTCCCGGACGATGCGCCACACTCGCTCGCGCGTGAGCCCAGTTCCACTTCGGTCCACGAAGACCAGCGACGATCTGCGAGTACGGCAGAGCTGCGGACGAGCGTCGCGCAGGTAACGGCCAAGCGCATCGCGCGCCGAAACTCCAAAAGGAACGATGCGCTCTTTGTCGCCTTTGCCGCGGACAATTGCCGATGATCCCTGCAGGTTTAAATCCTCGAGACGCAGATTCACAATCTCCGAAACGCGCATTCCCGTGGCATACAGCAGTTCTAGTATGGCGCTATTGCGCGATGCCAAGGCCGCATCCTGCGGCTTCGATTGTTCGCGTGCCAGCATCACGTTGATCTCAGCCAGCGCCAGCGACTTCGGAAGAATCTTCCATTGCCGCGGACTCTCGATGTTCAAAGTGGGATCGTTCTTGATGCGTCTGTCGAGCAGCAGAAATTTATAGAAGTGCCGGACGGCCGAAAGCTTGCGCGCCCGACTGCGGCTCTCGACCAGGTTGGTCGTCAACTGTTCCAGAAACGCAAGCAGGTCCGAACGCCGCGCATTCAGCAGCATCCGTTGCCTGAGTTCGAGAAATTCCGCGAGTTGCTGCAGATCGGTCTCGTAAGCTTCGGCCGTGAGTGGCGAGAGCCCTTTCTCCACCTTTATATAAGACAAAAACGCCGAGAGTATCTGCCGGTTCGACATTAAAGTATTGTCGTTTGGCGCTGATCTCTAACGCTATGGAGGTTCCTCCGAAGTAACTGCCGAGTAGAGAAGGGTCGGCTTTCAGCTCTCAGCACCGTTGACGGTCTGCTCAAAGTGTTCGTTTTGGTGCTGAGCTGAGAGCCGAAAGCTGATAGCCGACAGCTCCTTTCAGTGCGTAATCACCAACTGCCCCGAGAAATCTGTCGCCGTCTGAGAGTTTTGCAGCGGACTCAAACTGCCGTTGTTCTGATCCATGCCGTAACCAACCACCAGAATGTTGGAATTCACGCTGTTGCCATCAGTGAAGTAGACGAATTTTCCTGACGGATCGATCACCAGGTTTCCGCCCATGGGCCCACTCGGAGTCCAGTCCGGAGGAGTGACTGGCGAACCGGGAACCGGAGTCAAAGCTCCGCTGGCACGATTAATGGCCCAGCCTCCAATCTTGTCGAAGTACCAGTCAACCAGATAGATGAACCGGCCAGTCGGATCTACTTGTCCAGCTAACGACGGCGAACCTGTTGAGAAAGGCGAGCCCGCCTGAAGCAGCAGCGCGCCAGTTGTCTTCTCGATGCGATACACCCAAACGCCGCCGGAGTTGGCGGTGTCCACGGCAAACAGGAAATCTCCCACTGGATCTATAAGACCAGTGAGCGTGATCGGCAGCTTTCCCGGACTGAATTGTGGCGGCCGCACCGTAATGGGAAACCCCGGAACCGGCGAAAGGGCGCCGGCGTTTTGGTCGATGCGCAGGGCATCGATGGTGTGATCGCCAAAAAGGTAGAGAAAATTGCCGCTTGGCTCCACCACCGGCTCTGCTCCCGGCGTATTCATGGTGAAGGGCTGGCCGGAAACCGGTGTAAGCGTGCCGTTATTCTCGTCGACTACGTAGGCCCCGACCACCGGCGGATTATTACTGGGCTGGATCCAACGGCGTTTGTCGCGACGCTGCTGTTGCTCGTTACGGTTGCTTTTGTGGCAGTCTGGTTCCCAGCCCGACGCGCCACCCGAGTCAGCCCCATGAGTGCATTGCGCTTTGAATAAAGGAGTGGATGAACGGCTTTCCCGATCCCCGAAAGTAAAGGGCACGTCCCGGTCCGCAATTTCCTCAGACCGCAGTTAGCCAGGGGGAGTACCATCGTGCGCATGAATCGCCTGCTGCTTGCTTTTGTGATCTTCGCGTCAGTTCTTGCCTTCGGTCAGTCCGCACCGCGCGATGTTGACCTCACCGCGTCCGACGGCACTCATGTCAAAGCGACGCTCTACGCCGCGAATGGGAACGGCAAGCCTGCTCCTGCGGTGATGCTGCTGCACATGTGCAACACTGATCGTAAGTCGTGGACACCGGTAGCCGAACAGCTAGCGGCAACCGGCATCAGCGCGCTGACGATCGATAATCGCGGCTTCGGTGAGAGCGGCGGCACGCGTTACGGCGATGCCGGCCCGGAAGTTCGGCAACAGATCGGTGCAAAATGGCCCGGCGATTTCGATACTGCATTCGGTTGGCTGCTGTCGCAACCTGGTGTCGATAAGAACCGAATCGGTGCGGGCGGCGGCTCGTGCGGTGTAAACAACGCCGTGAAGCTCGCCAGCCGACATCCAGAAGTTCGTTCGCTGGTGCTGCTGGCCGGTCCCACCGATACCGCCGGCGTGAACTTCCTGCGGCAGAATTCCTGGATTCCGCTATTCACTGCCGCTGCCGCCGACGACGAATTCTCGAACGACGCTCCGCAGCTCATGCAGTGGTTCACCGAGATCACCGGAAATCCGCGAAACAAGTTTGTTGGCTTCAAGGATGGGCGTCACGGGACAGAGATTTTCGGACCGCATCCCGAGCTGCCGAAGCAGATCGTCGCCTTCTATGTCGACACGCTCGAAGAGAATCCCGCCAGCGCGAGTGCCAAGTTCACGCCCAAGGCCACGCCCGTTTCGCAATTCTGGACAGCCGCTTCTCAGCCCGGCGGCGCGCCCCGGGCAGTGCAGATTTTTCATGACACGCGCAAACGTGATCCGAACGCGTTCCTCTTTCCGGAATCGATGTTGAATGTGCTTGGCTACGAGCGGCTGCAGGCGGGCGGAATCAATGCTGGCGGCCCCAATCTGGCCACGCAAAATGCCGCCGCGTCCTCGCGCGAGGCAGCTCAGGCCAAAGCTGACGCGCTCACATTGTTCAGGCTGAACGTGGAAGCTTATCCGGAGTCGGCGAACGCGCAGGATAGCCTGGGCGATGCGTATCTCGCCAACGGCCAGAACTCGGAGGCGCTCGCCGCCGAGCAGAAATGCCTGGAGCTGCTGCCCAACGACAAAGCTAACGACCAATTCAAAGCGCAAGTGCGTCAGGCCGCAGAGCAGAAAATTGCGAAGCTGAAAGGCTCACAGGGCGGTTCGTAATTGGACCAACGCATTAGCTAATCTTGTCATCTGTACGATCCTGCGCCGGGTGATCCTTCTCTCCGGCACGATATCCGCGGCAACCCATCTTCTCCCGAAGCGCCGACACCAATTGTTCTCTCATGTCACGCTGCATGTTTTGAAACGTATATAATCGTCGCGATGTTACGTATTGACTCGCAAAAATACCGCTTATTTCAAGATTTTGTTGTGTGTCGAGTTTTGCTCGCCTCGATGACGCTTTTCGCCTGTGCCCCTCCAGCTCAATCGCAAGTTGGAGCGAAGCTGTCTGGGATCGTGTTTGATCCATCCAGTGCGGTTATCAGCGGAGCGACAGTCACGACGAAGAATTTCGATACCGGGTTTACGCGCACCTCGGTTAGCAATGCAGCCGGGCGTTATGACTTCTTTTCCTTGCCGCTCGGGCACTATGAAGTACGCGCGACCAAGACCGGCTTCGCCGAGGAGGTTCGTACCGGTATTTCTCTGGTTGTGGGAGAGGAAGCGATAGTTGACCTGCATCTTGGAATCGGAGCCACAAGCGAAAAGATCACCGTAACCGGGAGTGCCTCCTCAGTCAGTGCTACCGCACAGGACATCTCCGGACTTGTGGGAGAGCGACAGATCAAGGATCTGCCGCTCAACGGCAGAAGCTACGACCTGCTCATGACCCTCAATCCTGGAGTCGTGAACTTTACGTCAGAGAAGACTGGAGGAATCGGAGTTTCCAATTCCGCGACCGGCAACAACTTTTCCGTATCGGGAAATCGCCCCCAGCAGAATATCTTTCTGATCAATGGAGTGGAATACACCGGTGCGGCGGAGAACAACATGCAGCCGGGCGGCTCCAGCCAGCAACTGTTGGGAATCGATGGCGTGCGCGAGTTCAATGTGCTGCGCGATTCTTATGACGCGACCTATGGCAAACACCCGGGCGGCCAGGTAGTGATTGTCACACAATCAGGAACGAACGGTTTTCACGGATCGGCTTTTGAGTTTCTGCGGAACAACATCCTGGACGCTCCCAATTTCTTCGACCAGGGCGATGCTCCGCCGTTTCACCGCAATCAGTTCGGAGGCGCGCTGGGTGGGCCGTTAGCAAAGGACAAAACATTTCTATTCGCCAACTATGAAGGCTTCCGACAGAGTCTGCATCAGACGTCGGCGGCTTTTGTTCCTGATTTGGCATCCCGTGCGAAAGCCGTACCCAGCGTTGTTCCCCTGCTGCATCTTTGGCCTACACCTAGAGCGAGCGATCCTGACTTCAACGGCATTGCGGAGGTCTTCAGCAGCCCGCTACAAACCATTCGCGAAGACTTTGGAACTGTCCGACTTGACCATATGATTTCCAATCAGGATTCGGCTACCGCTGCCTATACCATCGACGATGGTGGCGACGTAACTGCTACGGTCGCAGATCCGTTCAGCAGCGATATTCTCGATCTGCGGGAGCAAGTGCTAAGCCTTGAAGAAAACCACACCTCTTCCGGCTTTGCCAATACAGTCCGCTTTGGCTTTTCACGCGCGGGATATTTCTTCACCGGGGAACCTACTCCTGGAACTCCCGCCGCCAGCGTCGCGGGATTTCTAGCTGGGCGACAGGTGGGCGCGGTAGTCGTGGGAGGAAGCGCGGCTTCGAATCCCCAGGCGCAGGTAGGCCTCGCAGGCAGCAATAACGGAAGCAATCTTCACATCGCGCGAAATCTCTTTAGCGTTGAGGATCGTTTTGCTTTCACTCGCGGTCGCCATCAGATCACGTTGGGTATGTGGCTGCAGCCCTTCCAATCAAACGAGACCATCGCGCTTAGCCAATTTGGACAGGCTACGTTTACCAGCTTGCAAACGTTCCTGCAGGGGACGATCGGTGGCTTTCTTTTCGATCCGAAACCTAGCGAGATGAACTGGCGCTCCCTCTTTGGCGCATGGTACCTGCAGGATGCAATGCGTCTGACTCCGAGGCTCACGGTTTCGCTTGGTTTCCGCAGCGAATTTTCGACCGGCTGGAATGAAGCCCACGGACGCGCCGCGGACTACACGTTCACGAACGGAGTGATTTCATCACAGCCCCATATTGGGAATTCACTTTTTACGACGAATAACGCGCGCTTCCTGGCGGAGCCAAGAGTTGGAATTGCATGGAGTCCGTGGGGAACAAAGACGATCGTGCGTGCAGGATTCGGCATCTACAACGATCTTCAGGATGCCCTCGGCTACCGCGCCGACCAGAACGCTCCTTTCAATCCGGTGTACAACGTCGCAAATCTTTCCGTTTCTTCGTTGCCGATCAATCCCAGTGCTCCGGCTCCCAATAATGCGCTGCTGGTACCGGGGGGCGTGCAGCCGGATATGAAGACTCCCACGCTGCTTTCATATTCTTTGCGCATTGAGCGCGAGCTATCGTCCGCCACCACGCTGACCGTGGGCTACGTCGGGTCCCATGGATATCACGAACTTATCGGGCTCGATGCCAACGAGCCGTTTCCGGTCATTTGTCCGGCATCGCCGTGTCCGGCGGTGTATCCGGCGACGTTTCCTGCGCCGCTTGCAGGACAACCGGTTCCAGCGGGAATATTCTTTGTGCCAACGACAGCCAAGGCGAATCCCACAATCGCGAATACGTGGACCTGGTTTTCGCTTGGAACGAGCTATTACAACGCTTTGCAGGTGGATGTGAAGCATCGCTTCGCTGGATCTCTTGCCCTACGCGGCGTGTATACATGGTCGAAGGCGCTGGACGATGGTGATTCGCTCAATCAGACCACTGCCGGCAATGCGCCGGGATTGGTGTCAAATCCTTTCAATCTTCGCGCTGATTGGGGACCAGCGACATATGATGTGCGCAATGCTGGAGTGGTGAGTGCGACCTGGGATCTTCCTGTAGGCCGCGGACATTGCTACCTCAACGATGCGAGCGGCGCGCTGCAAGCCATTCTCGGCGGATGGTCAATAAACGGTATTCTCGCCGCGCAGAGCGGATTCCCATTTACACCGCAGCTTAGCTACAACCCGTCTAACAACGGTGACACGCGCAATCCCGTGCGTCCATTTGTGAATCCCGCATTCACGGGATCGGCAATCACCGGAAATCCCGCACAGTGGTTCAATCCTGCTGCTTTTCTTCAGCCGCCGCCCAACAGCGGTTTCTATGGCAACTTGCGTCGTAATAGCCTGGTTGGCCCGGGTCTCTCAAACTGGGATCAATCATTCGTGAAGAACACTAATGTGCGCGAGTCGCTGGATCTGCAACTGCGGGCCGAGATATTTAATCTGCCCAATCGAGCTAACTTTGGGACGCCGAATCTAATCGTCTTTACGCCGTCTGGCCTGTCCGGAACGGCTGGGGCGATCACCAGCACATCGACTTCGTCTCGCCAGGTCCAGTTCGGATTGAAGTTGCTTTGGTAGGCGTGGTCCGGATGTATCCTTGCAAAGGCTTTTTAACAACCCATTCACAGACCTTTGCTAGCGTTGCCGTGAATGTCTGCGGTCCAACCCCAGCCACCTATGGGTTCATCCGTAAATTCGGGAGCTCTCAGCGAAGGTCTGCGTCTGGTTCCCAGGCGCAGCAGCACACCCAGCCGCGTTGCGGACGTACTCTTCAAAGGCGTGGTCTGGATTTGCTCGGCCTGCGTAGTAGCTATCGTTGGTTTCATCCTGCTGCAGCTCATCAAGGGTTCAAGCCTCTCCCTTCACCAGTTCGGATGGAGATTTTTCGCCGGCAGCGATTGGGATCCGGTGAATGGAAATTTTGGAGCTGTTCCGTTCATCTACGGTACGCTGGTTTCTTCGCTTGTGTCGCTTGTAATCGCCGTGCCGCTGAGCATGGGAGTAGCGATATTCATAACGGAAATGTGCCCGCGCGCGCTGCGCGGCATCCTCTCCTACCTGACCGAACTGCTGGCAGCCATTCCTTCAGTGATCTATGGACTCTGGGCGATTTTCGTGCTCATTCCGCTGCTCAGGACCAAAGTTGATCCGCTGCTGGCCAAGACGCTGGGCTGGACAGGTCTCTTCACCGGACCGATTTTCGGGGTGGGCATGCTCGCAGCCGGAATCATTCTGGCCATCATGATCATTCCCATCATCTCCTCTATTACCCGTGAAGTGCTGACTGCTGTGCCTCAGCACCAGCGCGAGGCGGCGTTGGCGCTTGGGGCCACGCGTTGGGAGATGATCCGCGTAGGCGTGCTGCGAAACGCGCGCGCAGGAATTTTTGGAGCCATCATTCTTGGTCTCGGGCGCGCGCTCGGAGAGACCATGGCGGTGACGATGGTGATCGGCAATCGTCCCGAAATCGCGAAATCGCTTTTTGCTCCGGGCTACACCATGGCGAGCGTGATTGCCAACGAATTTAGTGAAGCCACTGACAATCTCTACATCAGCGCACTTATCGAAATCGGACTGGCATTGTTCGTTGTGACCATCCTCGTGAACATCGTCGCGCAAGTGCTGGTATGGACGGTCACACGCGGCGCCCCGCGG
>DATLKS010000829.1:0-9614 GCA_035538255.1 Terriglobales bacterium | reverse complement strand
CGGCTGCCTGAAGATGTGGAATGCCACGAGTCGGGTCCTGTTGCAGAAGATACGCGATCCCAAGATGGTAATGAGCGGGAGCGTAGTGCGAATCGATTTCCAGAGCGCGTTCGAAATGAGGAATCGCTTCATCGCGACGGTTGAGCACGGCAAGCAGAAACCCTATATGGTCTTCCATGTCGACAGAGTTCGGCGAAAGCGCGGCGGCCTTTTGCCAGAGTGCGAGGGAGCCATGCGCGTCGCCTTTTTTCTCCAAAGCCTCAGCCCGCGCCCGAAGTTCGCTGAGCCTTTGCGGAGGTTGGGCCAAAAGGGGAAAGGGGAGAACGAGAAAGATGGCCGCGAGACAGATGCGCTCCAGGTGCAACATCATTCGTGTGCGAAAAAGCATAGAGGCGGAACATTCCCGCCTCGAGCATTATCCGCGGAAAGCGAAGCCTCGGTCTAAAACTCTACCCTCAATCCCAATTGCCACCTTCTCATCTGTGCGTTGCTGCTGGTCGCCAGTGAGGTGATTTGTCCAGCGGTTTTGGAATCGACGTTGCCGTTCGGCTGTCCCAGGTTTACGTCGTTGAAGGTATTGAAGAGTTCGGCTCGGAACTGCGCATTCACTCGTTCGGTGATCTTCAGGCGCTTGCTTAGCGCGGAATCAAGGTTGAAGAAGCGGGGACCATAGAACGAGCTGAGTCCCACATTTCCGAAGGTCCCAACTGCCGGACGTTGCCATGGACCGCGCGTGCAGCCGTTCTGATCGAAGGCAAAAGTGGTCGTAGACTTGCATCCGCTACTGGCGCCGGCCGGGGTAGCAACAACGAACCAGGGGTTCTGCACAGGCCCGCCGCCGATCGAGGTTCCCGTTCCGGGGTTGCTGACCGCCGCATTCCCCACGAGATTTGCACGGCACGGACCCGTGTCGATATCTGCGCCGCATTCGTTGTACGACGGAGTGAACGGAAGGCCCGAGCCCCAGAACCACACTCCAGAGTATTGCCATCCTCCGATCAGGTAATCCAGCAGGCCGGAGGAGTTTCCGAAAAGCGGTTTGCCTCTGCCAAACGGGAGTTCGTACACATGAGTCAGGTTGAATACCTCGCGGCGCACCCCGCTTTCGCGTCCGTAGTCGATCCTGCGGTCCCAGAAGAAGTAGTCATTGGTGAAATCGAATGCGCTCGCCCAGGTGAAGTTGCCCTGGAAGCTCAGTCCGTTGGAGAAGCGCTTATCAACGCGGAGTTGCAACGCGTTGTACTTCACGGTCGCGTCATCGGTGTAGGCGTTGAGCGACTGCGACCATCCAAACTTTTGGAAGTAGTAGCGGCGCAGGTTAGTGTTAGTCGGCGGCAGCCCTAGATTGAGCTGCGGCTCGTTGGTGTTGTAGTTCGTGCCACCCGGAGTTACGTGCTCTTCTTTGCTGCCCACGTAGGCGGCTGAGACCACTAGCGTTTGCGTGACTTGCCGCTCCACCGTGAGGTTCCACGCATCTGTCGTGGGCAGGCGCATAGTGTTATCGCCACTTAGCGGAAGGATCTTGGCGGAAATGCCGTTGGGCAACAGCGGATTGCCTGTAGGTCCTTTGGGTTGGGCAGCCAAAAAAGCGGCGGGATCAAGAACGCTGGGTGGACCTTGCGCCAGTGTGAATACCGGAGCGTAGGGTTGCGTGGGATTGATCGACTGGCTGGCCAGCACCGGCAGGTTCTGCGTCACGTTATGGCCAAACGAGACGCCGAAGACACCGACATCATAGGAACGGCCATATCCGGCACGCACCACGGTTTTGGGAGTCATCTGATATGCGATCCCGAGCCGCGGCGCGAAGTGCTTGTAATCGGTGTTTACGTTGCCGTTCAGTCCAGTCCCGTTTTGACCCGCGACCAAGACCTCGCCGGTATTGATATTGACGAAACCTCCGGCGCCTGCGGTGTTGACGTACTGCGGAAAGTAAATGTCCCAGCGCAAGCCATAGTTCAGCGTGAGCTTGGGAGTAAAACGCCAGGTGTCTTGAACATAGGAAAAGAGCCTGTTCTGTCTTTCGGCGGCATCGGTGGAATTGCTCACATAGCGATAGAAGGTCGCGTTCGGCGAGTTTGGCGAGGTCCCAGTTACATCGCCCAACAGGAACGAGGCCAGCCCCAGGCCGCCGCCAGTTGGCCCGGAGGTGCCCACAGCATCGAAGTTGAGTAAGCCGGATCGATGGAAGTCGCTGGGCACGCGCAGGTTCTGCGCATGGCGGACGTCGACGCCAAATTTGAGCGAGTGATTGCCAAAAGTGTGCGTCAGGTTGCCAACATATTGAAACTCGTTTTCCTGCTCGTTGAGCGGACAGTTGCACTGGTTCTCTCCGAGTGAGTATCCGAACGCGAACGTGGGACTTCCCAACTGATTGATAGTCATGCCCGGCATGCCGGAAGTGTAATAGCTGTCAAGATTCAGTCCGGGAATGCCGGCGTCTTTTGCTGGGGACGTGCCAAGACCGTTGGGATTGACCAGGACGCGATAGCGGAAGAATCCGAAGCGGAAGTCGGCGACCCAGCTATTGTTGATGACATAGGTGGTCCCATATGCCAAGCTTTGGTTTTGCAACGACGAAGTTCCGGAAAAGTTCGGATTCGAGAAATTCGGACCTCCCGCTACCAGTCCAAAAGCTCCGGGCGAGCTCTGTTCGACCTTAAGCAGGCTATATCGGCCGAAGAGATCGAGCTTCTGTCCTTGATGACGGTCAATGCGAACATCGAACGAATTCGAGTTGACGATGCCGGTGCCGTTGGCAACGTAGTTCGGCGTTCCGCCTGCCGCTCCGGCTACATTCGGCATTGGAATGAAATTGAGCAGGGCCTGTGCCTGCGGGGAGAGACGTGCGGTTGGGATCACGTTGCCGGGGAACTGCGTGCGCGCTCCGGGAGCCTGAACTGCGGTGCCGCAATTGGGATTGCCGGCAGGGCAAGGATCGTAGATGTTCACCCCCAGATCGCTCAGGTTTCCACCTCGTTCGGCGGCGGTCGGAACCGTCAGCAACTGAGAGTTGCCGAGCTTCTGGCGCGTTCCTTCGTAATCGCCGAAAAAGAACATCTTGTCCTTCTCAATCGGTCCGCCAATGGAGCCTCCGAAGTCGTTGCGCAGTGTGGCGGGAATAAATTGGCCCGGCTTTCCGGGGAGGGGCTGTGATTGCGTGAACGGATCCTTCGCTTGACCGTGCTGATCCCGGCGATAATCGAAGGCGCTGCCATGCAACTGATTGCTTCCGGACTTGGTGGACGCCACGATCACTGCCTGGCTCGCCTGTCCAAATTCTGCGTCGTAGGACGTTGTACTGATCTTTAGTTCCGAAATGGCATCCGGCTTGGGAGTGATGACCGGCTCGCCAAGAACTGATTCGCGATTGTCGGTACCATCGAGTTGGAATGAAATTCCGCCCCAGTATGCGCCGTTCACTTTGGGCCGGTACACGTCCTGCGGCTGTTCGCTCGCTGCGGTCGTAGCGGTTGCCTGAATACCGGGAACAAGGAAGTAGAGCCGGCTGACGTCCCGGTCGTAGATCGGGATCTCTTCTACCGTTTTCTGCTCCAGCGTATCTGAAACGTCGGACTTTTCGGTCTTGAGCAGAGCCTCAGCTCCGGTTACGCTCACCACTTCGCTGACCTTTCCGACCGTGAGTTGAGCGCTGACCGCCGTCACTGCATCGACATCCACGCGGACGTTTCGGCGGACGTAGGTTTCAAATCCAGGCGCTCCCACCAGAACATCGTAGTTGCCGACAGTAAGGTGAGACTGGACATAATTGCCCGATTCGTTGCTCACCGTGGTGTAACTGACGCCCTTACTGGTTTCAGTAATCGTGATCTTTGCGCCGGCGATGGCTGCTCCGGAGGGATCGCTGACGGTTCCAGCTATGCTTCCGAAAACCGCTTGGCCAAAGCTCGCCGCCGAGCACACCACAAGAAACAGCCCCAAAACCAGCCTGGAAACAGAGCTCTTCATGGAACTTCTCCGGAGTTTGTCGTTGACCGACAGAGAGGCAGCTTACGGCGCTTCAAAACGGATGGGTTTAGCGGCTGCGGGAGTTCCGTTTTGAAATCGCGATCACGAACGCGGACTCAGTCCGCACGTGTCCCGAACCGTTTTGCTTTCTGAAGGCGGAGGAATATTGCTCTGGAATTGGTGACGCTGTCAAACGAAAATTCATGTAAGATTTGGCGCGCCCCTTGGATAGACGCACCGGCCTAATGACGCATATGCCAGAGGCGGGGCGCGCCCCTCGCGGCGGCAGCAGGGCGGGCGTGTTCTCGGACTGGTTTGGTGTTGCAAACAACACCCGACATGCCGCGTCTCTAGGGGCAGTATCGGGGAACACGAATCGTGAAGGAAGAAATACAGTCTGGAACTTCGCGGCGCGAGTTTCTGCAGGGTGTCGCCAGCGTAAGCATCGCGGCGAAGTTCGGCGCGTTGCGTGAACAACCGTCTTCCATACCGAAGATCCTTCCAAATATCGTTTACATTCATTCCCACGATTCCGGCCGATATCTCCAGCCTTATGGCCATGCGGTGCCGACACCTAATCTGCAGCGCCTTGCGGCCGAGGGCGTTTTGTTTCGGCAGGCATTCAGCGTTGCACCGACATGCTCGCCGAGTCGCGCTTCGCTGCTCACCGGACAGTGTCCGCACCGCAATGGCATGTTGGGATTGGCACACCGGGGATTCGCGCTGAACGACTATCAGAAGCACATTATTCATACTCTGCGCCGCGCAGGTTACCAGTCGGTTCTAGCCGGACTGCAACATATCGCAGCAAAGCCGGAAACGATCGGGTTTGATCAAATGCTCACCCCGGCGACCTGGCCCGAACCCGAACGAAAAAGCGCCGCCGCGGTTGCGCCGGCAGCGGCTGCCTTCGTCGCCTCGAACCCGCAAACACCATTTTTTCTCGATGTGGGATTTCAGGAGACGCATCGCGAGTATCCCAAGCCCACACCGGCAGATAATCCCAACTACATCCTGCCGCCAGTCCCAATTGCGGACACTCCGCAAACGCGCCTCGATATGGCCGGACACCACGCCAGCGCTCGCGTCATGGACCAAGGCATCGGCCAGGTACTCGTGGCTCTTGAACGCTCGGGGCTTCTAGCCAGCACGCTGATCATCAGCACGACTGATCACGGAATTGCCTTTCCTTCAATGAAGTGCAACCTGACCGACGACGGATGGGGTGTGTCGCTGATCATGCGCGGACCGGGAGAGTTCCATGGAGGCAGCGTCTGTGACAGCCTGATCTCTCACCTGGATATCTTTCCCACTCTCTGCGAGTACCTTGAAATCGAGAAGCCGATGTGGCTGGAAGGCAAATCGTTCCTGCCGATCCTGCGCGGACAGCAGAGGGAAATTAACGACGAGGTCTTTGCCGAGGTCAACTACCATGCCGCGTATGAACCAAAACGGGCCGTCCGAACTTCGCGGTGGAAATACATCCGTCATTACGGTGGACGGAAGATACCGGTGTTGCCGAACTGCGACGACAGCCTCAGCAAGAATCTGTGGCTGAGTCATGATTGGAAACATCAGCCAATTGCCGAAGAGGAACTGTACGATCTGGTATTCGACCCCACCGAGCACCAGAATCTGGCGCCAGATCCGGGCCATCATCCAGTGTTGGACGAAATGCGTCAGCGCCTGAACCGCTGGATGGATGCAACCGACGATCCGTTGCTGCGTGGTCGGGTAGCCGCCCCGCATGGGGCGCAGGTGAACAGTCCCGATGGGGTTTCGCCCAACGAGCCTACCGAGAGAGTGTAGTGAGGACAACGCTGGCAGCGTACCGCGGAACGCAGGCCCATGCGGCTCCTTTTCACGTAATGGCGAAGCCCATCGGCCCTATCTGCAACCTCGACTGCAAGCAAGTACGGACCTCTCTTCTCGTCGATCCAAAAGAACTGCGCAAATCGGACGTTGTTCGTACGGAAACAGCCAAAGCTGCGGCAGCGATCGCAGAGCATATGGCCGGCTATATGGCTGGTTATTCCATTTCGGCACCTGAGCCAGTGGAGGTCGCATGAGGATTGAGAGCAGCCTTGAGCGAAGACTGGCCCGAGCACGGACACAACTTCTGCTGAACCAACCTTTCTTCGGAACGCTGTGCTTGCGGCTTAAGCTCGCGCCCGGTCCCGTACCAACGATGGCTACAGATGGTCGTCGCATTGTTTACGATTCCAGCTTCGTCAACTCGCTCAAACCGGCAGAGCTGGAAGCAGTCTTAGCCCATGAGGTCCTGCACTGCGCGCTCGGGCATCACTGCCGTCGAGGGCAACGCGATCCGCAACTTTGGAATCAGGCCGCAGACCTGGCGATCAATCCGATACTGATCGGAAACGGCTTCACCCTTCCATCTGGAGCCTTAGTTGATCCTGCTTTCTACAACTTGAGCGCCGAAGAAATATATGCACGGTTGCTCCAGCGCAAGAACAGCGACTCCAATTCGACGCCGGATCAATCGCTGCAGCCACCGAGTTCCGAGAGCAGGGCGGACAGTTCTGGCGCTCAACAATGTGCCCAAGACCAACAAACTCCAGGACCTGGTTCTCCCGATCAGTTGCCTCGACAGCATGGTGATAACGCAAGAGACGATCGAGAAGCAGAAACTGCATCGCCCCGACGCGGCGCATTCGGCGAAGTCCTTGACGCAACGGCAGGAGATGGCGCCCCTCTTTCGGAAGCGGAAAGGAGCCGTCAGCAGCAGGAGTGGAGCATCGCTGCCGACCAGGCAATACGATCCGCAAAGGCATGCGGCCACGAACCGTCTAATGTCGACCGACCGCTTAATGAAAGCCGCCAATCAAAGCAGGATTGGAGGACAATCTTGCGCGACTTCATCGCAGCAAGAACGCCGTCCGATTATCGATGGAGTCCACCTAATCGCCGCTATATCGGTTCAGGGCTGTATTTGCCTTCAGTCGAGCGGACCGGCCTCGGGACGATTGTTATTGCCGTCGATACGTCAGGTTCAATTGGTGGAAAAGAGCTGGAGCAATTTGCGGGAGAAATTTCCGCGATCTCCGACGAGGCCAAACCGGAAGCTATTCACGTAGTTTATTGCGACGCGGCAGTTCAATCCTCACAAGACTTTCTGCCATCGGAGCCCATTCATCTCGAGCCGAAAGGTGGCGGAGGCACGGACTTCTGTCCTGTGTTCGAGTGGGTTGAGGAGAACCAGATCGCGGCTGCATGTCTTATTTATCTCACGGATTTGTGTTGCCACTCGTACCCGGACCCGCCCGACTATCCGGTTCTCTGGGTAACGAATTCACGCAGGACAGCTCCGTTCGGCGAAACCATTCGAGTTGATGACCAGTGAGAGCTGCAATCCGTTGAACCATTGCGTAGGTTTCAGCTTTTTGCTGGGCCTCACTGTTACGCTTGATGGATAGCCGATCTGCGCATGCACTAAAATCCGAAGCACACATCGCAACAATGCGGGATAGGACAATGGCGTTGCTGATCCCCAAATTGGACATTCTGCCTCCTCCACAGCGCACTCTCTGGAACGAGCTGAAACTGACGCCTAAATCATTCGTCCTCTACGGAGGAACGGCGCTCGCCTTGCGACTTGGCCATCGGCAATCCGAAGATTTCGATTTCTTCTCGACCATGCCGTTCAATCCCAACGAGCTCCTCGCTGAAGTACCCTTTCTTGTGAACGCAACAGTTCTCCAGTGTGCTGAAAACACTCTCACCTGCATGATAGAAAGGGGAGGGCGCGTCAAGCTTTCTTTTTTCGGCGGACTTAACCTTTTGAGAATCGAGGACCCGGATGTCGTTTTCGAGAACGGAGTTCGTGTCGCCTCCCTGATTGACTTGGCTGGCTGTAAAATGGGAGTGGTTCAGCAACGCGCCGAGGCTAAGGATTACTTAGACATCGCCGCGATCCTCCGGAACGGAGTGAACCTGCAAGATGCGCTGGCCGCCGCAAAAGCGGTGTACGGGCCCCGGCTCGATCCGAGGATTTCGCTCCGAGCTCTTACAAGCTTCGATGAAGGCAATCTAAAGCAGTTGGATGCGCTGCTTCAAAACGAACTGCGCGCGGCTGTTTCCAAAGTGCAGCTAGATCGATTGCCAGTCTTCACGGGAAGAGCGGGCTTGTACGGCCCGGAACAGAAACTATGACTTACCCAGAAGATCTTAGAGAGGTTGCGCGACGTGTTATTTGGTTTGGGCGCCCCGAGGAAGCCCTGGAGATCCCGCATTATTTCCTTACCTATCTGATGAACTACGGCACAGAGTCCGATGTCGAAACCGCTCGCAAATATTATTCGGACGAAGATTTTCAAGCTGCACTGGACGAGCCGGCGCCCGGAGTGTTTTTCCCCGAAGCCTGGGTGAAATGGAACACACGTTATAACCGAATCCCAATCCCTTCCTTGCCGAAGCGGCGAATCCCGGGGATAGAATCGGAATCCATACCTGATCTCTTTCCTTCGATGACTTTAGTTTTTCGAGGTTGAAGACAACGTCTTTTTTATTACACTGGCGATCGGAGACGAGTGGCTGCGGAGCTCTGACTCACCGTGCCAATCCATTCGCGTGAGCCGCTGACGGCAAGTCGCGGCCCCGCCTTAGCTTGCGGATTGATTTCGGCTCCCCCACAGCCACAGGCTGCCTTATATGTAGTCTGTTGCGATCCGGTCCGTGCAGGCCTGCACGGGAATTTGCGGCATCCGAAGACAATTCATCTGGAACCAAAAGGTGGCGCAGGCACGGACTTCTGTCCGGTTCGAGAGGGTTAAGGAGAACCAGATCGCGGCTGCATGTCTATTTATCTAACGGACTTGTGCTGCCACTCCTATCCGCACCCGCCCGACTATCCGGTCCTCTGGGCGACAAATTCCCCCAAGACCGCGCCATTCGGCGAGACAGTGCAGATCAGTCTTGAATGACTCATGAGCGTTCTTAAGGATGCGACCTTCGAAGGAATCGTACCGCGATGAAAGGAGGGACAGAATATGAACGGCGAAAAGTCTCTGACAAATCCGCCCGACGTTCCAGTGATCCACCTCCCTATCGGTTTGTACGAATCGAACGGACTCATCTTTGAGTTGTATCGCGGTGGCCAACCCTACTCCCCCGTAGTGATTCGCTGGGAGCGACTGAAGACAGTCACAGTTACTCGCGAAGACAATTGTGCCTCCAACGTACATATCAACCAGGGCCGGCGAGGGCTCGTTCCGAACGGGCAAGAATGAAGACAGCGCTGATTTTCTCAGTCTGATTTTGACGGAGCGTTTATCTGAGATTGCCTGAAGGGAAAATGACCATGAAATTGTCCGAATTTCTTAAAGCACTGCGTGAGAAGTTCTATGCGGAACTGTCCGCGAAAACGGGTTGGGGACGAGAAGAACTGAAGATCGCATTCGAACGCGCGATTTCCGATGCTCTCGCCCAGAGCACGACCGTCGACTAATCCAGCCCATTCCAGGAGCTCCAATGTCCTTGAGAATCCGATTTCGATTCGATGGTAAATGTAGTGTGCATCCCCGCTACAACCCGGACAAAGACGGCAGGCCGCAGCACCATGAGTGTTCCGGCTGAGACTCACTCTGGGAAGTGCATCAATAACGTCGCATCACTCGCCGGAAATC
>DATLKS010000828.1:0-8788 GCA_035538255.1 Terriglobales bacterium | reverse complement strand
GCGCGCCGCTTCGCATCGGTGAGCAAACGCTCGCGATTCATTGTGATGACATCGGCGTCGGAGAGAAATCCTAAATTGCGCGCCTCGAGAGCGGAAGTCGAGACCTTCGCCATCGCGATAGTCTCGAAATTCTTCTTCATCGCCTCCATCAGTTCGACGGACTCGCCGCGTCCTGCCGGGCGAATGCTCGACGCTGCATCTACTGCACGTAGCAGCATCTCTTTGCATCCGCCGCCGCCCGGGAGCAGTCCCACGCCGACTTCGACCAGACCCATGTATAGCTCCGCATGGGGTTGGCGCGCCGCAGAGTGCAGGCTGACCTCTGTTCCACCGCCAAGGCACATGCCGAAAGGAGCTGATACGACCGGTTTCGGACAGAATTTGACAGCCTGCGTCATACCCTGGAAGCCACGGATCGCCAAATCGACCTCATCCCACTCGCCTTCCTGAATCGCCATCAGCAGCAACATGATATTGGCGCCAACCGAGAAATGCTGCGCGTCATTGCTTATGACAAATGCATCAAACTGTTCCAAAAAGGGACTGCCAGGCCTCAAAGTTTGCGTGACAAATTGGACAATGTCTCCACCCAGCGAGTTCATCTTGGAGTGGAACTCGATGCAAGCTACGCCATCGCCAAGGTCCACCAGCGAGGTCGAGGCATTCTTCTTGACAACTCCATTTGATTTCTTCGCTACTGCGACCGACCACACGCCCTGCGGAGCCTCCATCGGGCGATACGTAGCGCTCTGCAGATCGAAGTAGCAACGTCCGCTTGGGGAAGATTTATCGTCGTTGTACCAGGATGTTTTGCCGCTCGCGAGTAACTTTTCAACATTGGCCGCTACCGGAAGCCCTTCCTTCTTCATGCGTTCGACGGTTGCAGGGACGCCGGCCGCATCCCACATCTCGAAGGGACCAAGTTCCCAATTGAAACCGGTACGCATGGCGCGATCGATCTCGACAACAGAGTCGGCGATTTCAGGAGTCCGGTTTGCGGCGTAGGTCCATAGCTCGGAAAGTGAGGTCCAATAGAACTGCGCAGCCTTGTCGCGCGGATCCGAGTTCAAGATCATCTTCACGCGTTCCGGGGCAGACTCGACGTTCTTGGCCATTTCCAGCAACTGGAAACGCGGCTTGCTGCGCGGATGGTAATCAATCGTTTTCCAATCGATGGCGAGCCGGTCCTCTCCCAATTCGGACTTCGTCTTTTTGTAAAAACCTTGCTTTGCCTTGTCGCCGAGCCACTTGCGCTCGAGCATCTGGAGATAGAAGTCGGGGAGCTTGAGATCCGAGCGTTCGTCGCGGACGTTTTTTGTCATGTTGCCAACCACGTGCGCCAGGATGTCGAGTCCGACGAGATCAATAGTGCGGAACGTCGCTGACTTCGGCCAGCCCAGTGTGGCGCCGGTGAGCGCGTCGATGTCTTCTATCGTGAAATCCAACGCCTGCATGATGCGCATCACATTCAACACAGAGAACGTGCCGATGCGATTGGCGATGAAATTCGGCGTGTCCTTGGCCCGGACAATAGCCTTCCCAAGACGATGATCGCAAAAGCGGCCGATCGCCTCCATTGCCGCCGCATTACAGTCAGCAGTGGGAATGATCTCCAGCAACCGCATGTACCGGGGTGGATTGAAGAAGTGGGTGCCAAACCAATTGCGGCGGAACCCGTCGCTGAAGCCTTGGGCGATGCTGCCGACCGGCAGCCCGCTCGTGTTCGTCGTAATAATCGCCGTCGGTTTGCGGACGGCCTCTACTCTCTTGAGGAGATCGCGCTTGATGTCCAGGTTCTCGGCGACGGCTTCGATGATCCAGTCTGCGTCCGCAAGCAGCTTGAGGTCGTCTTCGAAGTTGCCGGTCTTTATGAGCCGGGCGAGCGAAGCATCGAAGAAAGCAGCCGGCTTGGACTTCTTAGCGCCTTCCAGCCCCCCCATCACAATCTTGTCCCGCTCAGGGTTGCGCTCGCCGACAGTCGCGGACGCGGAAGTTCCCGGAGGAACTATGTCCAGCAAAAGACTGGCAACA
This sequence comes from Terriglobales bacterium, assembly GCA_035538255.1. Classification (GTDB taxonomy): domain Bacteria; phylum Acidobacteriota; class Terriglobia; order Terriglobales; family Acidobacteriaceae; genus Gp1-AA112. The sequence continues at coordinate 6,757 of DATLKS010000828.1, read as the reverse complement.
CCGGCATTCGCCAAATGCGCCGCAATGCGAGAACCCATTGTTCCCGCACCTAACACCGCTACTTTATTGATCTGAAAGGCCATCCTCGGAGCTTCGCTGGATTTTAGTGGGTTTCCCATCTTATCGGAGTCGTAGGTCAACGTGGTTACGGAAGCAAGCTTCGGGAATTCGAGGATATCGGGCATTTAGATGCAGTATCGTACTGAATGAATGTTCATTCAGTCAATCCTGTGATGCTGCGGACCTCACTCTTGCCGCATTTCTGTCTAAGATTTTGTTGCGAGCTACTACGCCTTGGCTCACGTAACTTATTGCTGGTCTTGCTCATTCCCGCCGACGAGAGAATGAGTAATTGCATGCACGGACAACGCGATTCGGTTCTGGACGCCAACTTTGCGCATGAGTTTGGCAACGTGAGCCTTTACCGTGCGCTCTTCGATTTGGAGCGCCTGCCCAATCTCTCGATTGGAACGCCCGGCCACCAGTAGCTCCAATACTTCCTTCTCTCGGTCTGTGAAGGAGACACGTCCAGCGGGGAAGATCTTGCCTGGAGCCGAGGTTACACGATCGATAAATATCGACATTACTCGCCGCGGCGCCCACACAGATCCCTGATTTACCACGCGAATCGCCTGGACGAACTCTGCCGGGCTGGCACCTTCGTCAACGTAGCCTTTAGCTCCTGCAGCCAAGGCCTTGAGTATCGATTCATCATCGGCTCCGGTCCCGGTGACAATGATGCGCAAGTCAGGCCGAACGGCTTTCAGGCTGGCCATCACGTCGAAAACGCTACCGCTGCCGCCGGCACGATTCCCTAAGAGAACCAAATCGACCTCTTGCAAGCGCGGCAGCTCTTCCAGCGTCGCCGCAGTGAGTTCCAGATCGGGCTCCTCGTCAAAAAGGGAACGAAGGCCGATAAAACGTAGCGGGTCGCTATCGACAACAGCAATATGGATCGTCGGCTTTTTGGCAGTCGCAGCTTTCATATTCTTATTCACGGCGCACTGCCGCTTAGCATACCTTGAATCGAAGACAAAGAACTATCAGTGCAATGACCTAAAGGACATGTACTGAAATGGTCGACAACGCCAGTTGGAAGGACGAATCAGCGTGTGGGACGGACCTCGGCGACCTTGCCTGCTCCGGCGGATGGCTGTGCATTTCCAAAAAGGTAGCCACGAGTAAACCCTGAGCAATACTCGGGAGGATGAGGTCCAAGGAGGTTGTGTTCGCAATATTGCTGAAGATAATCGAAGCTCATCCCAAAACGCGGTGCCTTGTCGGACTGAGCACTCCTATATCCGCTCGCGAAGCCTTCATCAAAGTATTGCCGACGGCTTGGAGCGAGAGCATCCGTAAGGCCCGCAGCAGCGATTTGGCTGCGCTCGCTGGCACGATATTCAAGACCGGCCATCGCATCCGCGTATCCGTCCTTGAAACCTGTCTCGTAGCCCCCTTGAAATGATTGCCGGTTACCAAAGGAGCTCTTAAATTCGTGGCGCCACTGACGGTATCCGCTAATCATGCGCGTCTGGCGGGCCGTGCGCCCCATGTGAACGTCCAAGTCCCCGGAAGAAAAGCCTTGATCGTATCCGTGGCGATATCCGTGAGCAAAGGTCGAATTCAGGAGCAAGGCTCCAACCGGATTAGCTTGCAGGTGGCGATCGCTTGCAACCAACCAACGCGATTGCAAAGAACCTGAGGACAGTGGAATCGAAGTGAATCCCACCGAATTCTGCGCAAGCGCACTCGTCACTAAGACGCCTATCACGAGCGTCGAGATGTAGCGCCAGGGGATCATCTGCTCACCTATCGAACTCAGATGAAATCGGACTTGCGGCTGGATGTAAGCGCCGGTGCGAGAGCCAACGCCGTACTACGCCATCCAGGGCGAATGATCTGCGCTTCTGGCTCGAAAATGCCTCACCGAACACCAAAGTTCTAAGCCTCTCGTGTCGCGTAAGGTCATATTAGGCAGCCACTTAGGTGTTTCTTTCCATTGGTCGGTTTGGTAGCTCGCGCGATACTCACACTACCTTAACCCCGATCAATTGAGTTCGCGGGCGGGCTTGGCAACGAAAATCCTGGGGGAAACGATGCCTGGCAAGACGCGAACTCAAGTGGTAACGGCCTCCCCGGACAGTTAAACGACTTCCGGGGAGTTCCGTTTTAGGCAATAGCACCCGGCCCGGAGTTAGGCCGTAATGGGACAATGGCGACTCTGCGCAAGTTCCGGCTGGCATTGCTTTGCGTCCTCCCGCTTTTGTTCAGTGGCGCGAGTGCCCCCGCATTCGCAGCGTGCGATGCGCTCTCCCATTCCTGGTTCGACCGGCAAATCGAGGCAAAAAGCCAACGCCTCCTCGCCGAAGCGCATGCGCATGACCAACGCAGTGCGCTCATTTCAGTTTCCCTGCTCGATGAGATTTCGGATCTTCGCGAACAAGCTTCGTGTCCGGCTGTTGTAGATGGCATTCTGCTGCAGATCGCCGCGGATGCCGAGACTCAGATTGCCGTTCGCGAAGAAGCCAAAGATCTGGCTAATTTGTCTGGCAAGTCTGGTTCCGCAAGCGATCAACGCGCGCAAGCCTTGCTCGCCTGGGTAAGAAACGGGATAAACGATGACGTCGAAGTCCTCAATGCTGTGTTCGCCATCAGAGGGCACCACCGCTGGGTGATCGACGAATTGGAACGTCAACGCGCCGCTGAACTGAGCCGAAGCGGCGAATCGTGGTATCGAGTGGCTGTTGCCTCCAAGGACGATTACCACCGGCTCCAGGCAGAGCACCGCGCGTTAGCTCTTGACCCTCACTACGTTCCTGCTCTGCTGGCACTGGCGCGCCAATATTCCGCACAAGGGCAGCTTACGCGCGCACGATCCCTGTTGCTCGCGACAGGTTCCGCTGAGCCATCCATTTCTGCCCTGCTGGCCGAAATGGACATCAATCAGGGGCATGGCTCTGCGGCTCTGGCGCGGCTGGATGAATTGCGATCTAAGCCATTGTCTCCTTCAGTTGCCCGGGAAGTGGCAACCAGCTATGCCCAACTTGGATTTGTAAAGGAAGCGCGCAATCTCGCTCGATACGCCTTGCAGCTCTCTCCATCCGGAGTAGAAGAGCGCGACCTAATCGGTGAACTAGGCGCGCGAGGAAATAGCCGCCAATCCTCAGCGCAACAGGAACTGAACTCCGATTCCGATGTTTCTGACGACTCCGCAGAGAACGAAGTCGAAGCACGTGGCATCCCCAATGCCGAATCCGAGGACTTGCGCCGGGTGTTGCACGGCGACACCGGCTCGCCAATCAAGAATTCACGAGCTTACTTCGTTGATGCTGCGGAGTTAATCGCGAAATGGCGGGCGCTACCCGCTGCGCGCCGCACCGAGTCACGCGTTCTGGCTGATGTTCGTGTAGACGAACTTCATCCCGACTACCAGACGCAGCAGCATGTCCAACTTGTCATTGCGCTCAGTTCTCAGGCCGATCTCGCAACTTACCGCAACCGCAGCATTCAGTACTCTCCGCGGACGCAACAACTCAGCGTATTACACGCGCGAATTCATCATGCCAGCGGCCGCATAACTGATGCTGAGGATCAGGGCGAAAGCCCGGTGGCGGATGCATCGATCGCGTCTTATTACGATCTTCGCGCCCAACAATACCGTTTCCGCGATCTCGCGCCCGGTGATGTGATCGAGTTCGAATACACAATCTCTCCGGTCGGCAATGCAAATCCATACGGACAGTACTTTGCCGCGCTCATCGCATTCGGTGGTCCGCTTCCCTGCGATCTCCAGCGGTACGTGCTGCGGTCTCCGGCTGCCGTTCATCTCAGCAGCGCGCAGCATCTTTTGGCTCGCGCTCAGGTTCATCATGCTCGCACCGAAAACACCTATCTCTGGGAAAAGCGGCACAGCCCCGCACTCATTCGCGAGCCGAGGTCGCCCTCCTGGAGCGAACAAGGCGCCTACCTTCATGTCTCCAATTTCGGAACTTGGCAGGCGCTGGGCAAATGGTATGCAGATCTTCTACATCCTCAGCTCAGGCTGAGTCCTGAACTCGTGACTCTGGCTAGCGAGGCCGTCTCGCAACATCCCAACCGGTTTGATCGTGTTGAAGCAATCGATGACCTGGTGCTTCGAACTACGCGCTATGTAGCTCTGGAATTCGGTATTTATGGATTCAAACCCTATCCGGTGGCGCAGACTTTCAGCCGCGGCTTTGGGGACTGCAAAGATAAAGCCAGCTTGATGGTAGCACTGCTGCGCGCCGCCGGTATCGACGCGCAGATAGCACTCGTTCGCACACAGCACCTCGGCGACATCATCTCTCAGCCAGCTTCGGTTTCGGTGTTTGACCACGACATTGTCTACGTTCCGGAGTTCGACCTGTGGCTGGATGGAACCGCCGAATTTGCGCGCCTGCGCGAGCTGCCCGTGCAGGATCAGGGTGCGATGGCACTCACTCTGGATCTCGATGGTAACGCGGTTCTGCGGCGTACGCCGCGTTCGTCCGCCGACGACAACTACTCGCGTAGAACGATCAATGCACGCCTTGATATGGATGGCACCATTCACTTCTCAGGCGCCACCTACGTGCGTGGAGAAGACGCTCCCGAATTGCGCCGCCAGCTCGAGGTTCGCGACGCCAAGCTCGTTTACGTGCGCGATCGCTTAGCTCAAGTTTTGCCTGCGGTGGAGATCCATGACGTCGAATCTCCTGTGGGCTCGCCCGAGACAGTCTCCCTTAGCTTCAGCGGCGATCTTGCAACGTATCGCGGACTTCATAGCGCTTCACTTCCTTCATCGTGGATGGAGCGAAACTACCTCTCGACACTCGCGCCCGGCACCACTCGCACCCAAGACCTGATTCTGGAGGCGCCATGGACTACCGAAGAGGAGATTCATATTCAACTTCCAGAAGGAGCGAAGGTAACGGCGCTCCCTGATGCGCAGGCGATCACTACTGCGTTCGGCACGGCACGTCTCGAGTACCACGTCGAAGGAAACGAGATTACCGTCCTCAGCACGGTTCAATTTGTGACCACAAGGATTGCGGCTTCGCAATTTGCGGCTTTTCGCGCATTCACCGGAGGCCTGGAGAAAGCCTTTCATCGCAATATCGAGGTTGCGTTGCCGTGAAGCGGCTGTTCACGACCCTGCTGCTAAGCGGCGCGTTGTGGGGGCAAGTCATGCCTTCCCAGCAAGACTCTGCCACGCTGTTGTTCGCCAATTCAGACTCCGCGGCGGCCCTGCGCGAAAGCGCGCAGGAGTTGCGTCGAAATCCCGCAGACGCGAACGCGATCTTCGTGCATATGGAAGCTGCACGGCTTCAACTCCTTACCCGCGAAGAGTTACACGACGCCATTGCCCTACTTCGAATTACGCACGGCGCAGATTCGCGCGCACGTCTGGCGGCTGATCGGGTCCGGGAACTGGCTGTAAACACGCCTGCGTTTCGTTCTGCCCTGCCAGAGCTCATGGCTCTTCTGCGGGCCAGCAGTCGATATTCTCGAGAGATCAGCGACGCTTTGCTGGCGGCGCGGGCCGATGGAGTGCAAATCCCGCGAACTGCGCATCTGACCAGCAGGCTGACTCGCTGGCAAGTTGCAGGCCCATTTGGGGAATTCTCGAACGTCGATTTCGACAGGTCCTGGCCACCGGAACAGGACCAGCTTCGCGCTGCGAGTTATGGCGCCCGTGTGAGGGAGAGCCTGATCGCCGAGGCTGGAAATCTGGAGCTTCCCAACTACTTTCCTCAAACGGGCGTGTACTACGCTGCCTCGAACTTCCGCCTGACCGCAGCGCGCAAATACAAGATCACGGTTGAAAGTGACGGCACATTCGAGCTAAAGCTCGATGGCAAACCGCTTCTGGTCCATGACGCTCGGTTTCACAGTCAGAAAAAGATCAGCATTGTCCAGACTTCGCTTATTCCCGGCGAACATCGTCTGATGTTGAAGCTGAAGGCCTCCGCAATGCCTCTCCGTGTGTGGCTGGAGAAGGAGGGCAGGTACTCTCCTGAAAGAGCGGATATTCCCAAGTCCGAACAGTTTTATCTGCGCGCAGCCAACGCTCTGCTGGACAGCGACCCTCAACCGGCGCTATCGATTGGCAGCGATTCCAGTTCCATCGAGCAGACGCTCCTCGCGGATGCTCTTTCGCAAATAGAACAAGAACAGAAGCAGCGAGAAGCGCTGCAGGCTGCCGCAAAGAACGATCCAAACGACGCGTTAGCCATCGTCCAGTTGGCACGATTGGCGTTCGAAAGCGAGCGATTCGGAGAGGCGATAACGTATCTAGCCAGGGTGCTACAGGCATCTGCTGACTATTGGCCTGCTCAAGAGCTTAAATACCAAATTGCGTTTCATTTTGACTGGACCCAAGAGCGCGCGGAAGCTCTGAGAGAGCGCCTGCGGCTTCATCCGAGCTGTGGAGCATTTCTCGAGGCCGCCAAACTCCGTGAGAGTAGTGGGAAGAGAGCAAGGACGTACGAGAGCAAGCTCTCCACATGCTCGTCGAAACCATACCCATATTGGGAACGTTTGGCTGAACGCGGTGAACACGAGCGAGTTCTTGCAAGCGTGATCGATTATGCGCGCTGGCATTCGGCAGACCGACGCGTGCTGGAGATCGCAATCCGCGAAGCTGTGCTCAGCAGTGACAAAGTTGCCGCTGCTCGATATGCGCAAGCGCTGGCCCATGTTGCTCCAAATTGGAGATGGGCAGGCATGCTCGCAAACAATCCGGAGTCGATACTCG
>DATLKS010000827.1:0-3081 GCA_035538255.1 Terriglobales bacterium | reverse complement strand
GTAATTACTCCCTGGACAGATCATCCGGAGTTGATGCCCCGCAATCGCATCGTTACGAGGCACTTCCTCAACCTGCTCGTAGTTGTTGGTGGAGGATTTACGCTCACGATCGTGGCTATGTTCCTGGCGCGGAAAAATATTCGTCTCGGACGTGGAGACCGCAAAGGAGCTTTTCGGCTCGCGGCCTGGTACTTCGTATTGTCCTGGGCGGCGCGACTCTTGCTTGCACACCACGTGGGGAACTTCGATGCCGAAGCCAATATCATTTTTGAGCAGGCAGCGGTTCCGCTGCTCTACGCTGCGTTGATTTGGATCTTGTACATCGCCCTCGAACCATCCGTGCGGCGCCGTTGGCCAGAATATCTGATCTCCTGGACAAGATTGCTGGCTGGAGATCTTAGGAATCCGATGGTTGGACGCGACGTTCTTGCGGGAGCTTTGGGCGGGGCTTTGCTAGCGTTGGTGGCGCATGTCGTAAATGGTTTACCCGCATGGTTCCACCTGGCCGGCCAGACGCCGATTAACGTAAATACGCCCGCCGTGGGCCCGACACAAAAGTTCATCGGCTACGTTTTGTCGAATTTCACTGGCCCGATCACCGCCGGTCTCACAATGCTGTTCCTCTTCTTCATTCTCCGCGTTGCAATCAGACGATATTGGCTTGCTGTCGTGTTGTTTAGCGCGCTCAACCTGGTGCTCTATGCTGGAAACGAGAATGTCATTGCCGAAGGCACCGGCGCGGTGGTCTCGGTAGTTCTTGTGGCTGTTGTTCTGCTGCGATTTGGACTGCTGGGATTAATTGCCGCCTACACCGTCCAAAATTTTCTCGAAGGATTTCCAATCGCTCTGGATCCTTCGCGCTGGTATTTCGCTCGCGGATTCGTTCCCGTGCTGATCGTGCTCGCACTCGCAATCTATGGCTTTCGTATTTCCTTAGGCGCGAGGCCCGTCTTCGGCTTCTTGACTGCCGAAGAGTGAGAAAGAGGAACTCAATTGCGTGGAGTGGCATCTGTAGGTCTAAGGAGTTGCTACGCGTCGTCAGCTTCACACTGATCCGGTTGCCACACCGGGAATCTGCCGAACACCGTCGCAAAAGCGCCCGTATCTACGTTTCTCTGCTATCTTGCCTGCATGCTGAACTTACGCATCCGTGCCTTCATTCTTGTTTTCTTGCTGATTGTTCCGGTTTTCGCGAAGGAAGAGAAGTATTCGAAGGCTGGTCCTGTCCAACTCACTTCTGAAGGCAACAAATGGGCTGAGAAGACGCTCAAGAAGATGTCGCTCGAAGAGAAGATCGGACAGATGATTCAAATCCGTGCGTACGCGGATTTTCTCAACGTTGAAAGCGATGAGTACAGACAAGTTCGCGATGCGATTAAGAAGTACCACTTGGGATCGATCATCCTTACGGTTCGCGTCTCCGACGGGCTGCTGGTGAAGGATCTTCCTTACGAAGCAGGAGCGATAACCAATCTGCTGCAGAAAGAGTCGAAGCTGCCTCTGCTGGTGGCGGCCGATTTTGAGCGCGGACTATCGATGCGGCTAAACGAGACTCCTGCATTTCCTCATGCAATGGCGTTTGGCGCAACCTTCAATCCCGCATTCGAAGAGAAGTTTGCTGCCATCACCGCTCAGGAATCACGGGCGATCGGCGTGCACTGGAACTACTTTCCGGTCGCGGACGTGAATATTAATCCGCAGAATCCCATCATCAACACGCGTTCATTCGGAGAAGATCCGCAGCAGGTAGCGGCGATGGTAGCGGCATACGTGAAGGGATCGCGGGAATATGGATTGCTGAGCACGGCCAAGCACTTCCCCGGTCACGGAGACACAGCTACCGATTCCCATCTTGGTGTCGCGATGGTTTCGGGCGATATAGCGCGTTTGGATTCGGTGGAGCTGCCTCCTTTCGAGAAAGCAGTCGAGGCAGGCGTGGACTCAATTATGGTCGCGAATGTCACGATTCCCGCTCTGGAACCAGATAATGATAAAGTCGCGACCACTTCGCACCGGATCGTCACCGATCTGCTTAAGGACAAGTTCCACTTTCAAGGACTCATCGTTACCGATGCTCTCGAAATGCACGGACTTACGCGGCTCTATCCGGAGAACGGACCGAGTCCCGCAGGCCGGGCAGCGGTTGATGCCGTAAAGGCCGGTAACGACATGGTGCTGCTGCCCTCGGATCTCGACGGAGCATTCAACGGGCTGCTGCAGGCAGCGCGCAGCAGGGAAATTTCGGAGCAGCAGATCAACGCCTCTGTCCTTAAAATTCTCCGTGCGAAGGCGTCGCTCGGGCTGTTCAAGGCACGACTGGTCGATTTGGAGCAGATCTCGCGGATTGTGAGCCGTCCGGAGAGCCTCGATTTCGCGCAGCAGGTTGCCGATGCGGCTGTCACTCTGGTACGCGACAGTGGACAAGTTCTGCCGCTTCCTGCCTCCAAGCCGAGGGTGCCGGGAACTGACGGACAAGGCGGCGCGTATCGTTCTCTAGGCACTGCTTCGTCGGTTATGGGAGTAGTGATTACCGACGACGTCCGCAGCGAGTACGGGCGCGTATTCGAGCTGGAGTTGAGGCGTCGCGCGCGTGGCACAAAAGTTTATTCCGTCGATGCCGGAACTGCAGCTGCCTTGACACCCGAAATCGTCGAAGCTGCCAAGCAGGCGGAGAAGGTAGTTGTTGCGGCATATGTGGTCCCGACCGCAGCCAAGCAGACGGTCGTCAATGGTCAGCTCACGAACACGGTCGGGCTAAACGACGCTACTGGCGCTTTGATGCAGCAGCTGCTGGAGGCGTCTGGTTCGAAGACTGCAGTGATCGCCATGGGAAATCCATATCTGGCAATGAACTTTCCCACTCTGGGAACCTATGTGTGCACGTACTCGAATGCCCCGACTTCGGAGCGCAGCGCGGTGAAGTTGCTCTTTGGTGAGATACAGACGAAAGGGAAATTGCCGGTGAGCTTGCCGGGAATCGCAGAGCGCGGATCCGGACTGGAACTCAAACCTGAAGAGTTGCGCGTCGTATCCGAGGCTCCAAAAACGACAACAGGAGCGGCTCAAATCCAATGAAATCGC
>DATLKS010000826.1:0-3533 GCA_035538255.1 Terriglobales bacterium | reverse complement strand
GCCTTAACTTTCAGTTGCGTTTCGCGAGCTCAGGGTGCAGCGTCGCGGCCGATAAAAATCACGGTTGACGCGACTCGCGCTTCTTCTCAGAAGATTCTTCGTTCCGATCTCGAAATTCCAGTCACTCCGGGTCCGCTCACTTTGTATTACTCGAAGTGGATGCCGGCCGATCATTCGCCCGATGGACCGATCACCAATCTGACCGGGCTGAAATTCACAGTTAACGGACAACGAATCGCTTGGCATCGAGATCCGGACGACATGTTTGCGATCCATCTCGATGTACCTGCCGGCGCTACTTCCCTCTCCGCTCACGTCGACTTTCTCCTCTCTGCACCTGGACCGACGATCGACTTCTCCGCCGCCTCGTCTTCAAAGTTGTTCATCCTGATGTGGCACGAAGTGGTGCTTTACCCGAAGGGGCGCCCTGCGAACGAAATCACGTTCGAACCGACACTGCATCTGCCCGACGGCTGGAACTTCAACACTTCCCTCCCGGTCACGAGCCGATCCGGCAGCACCGTCAGATTTTCGCCGGTGCCGCTCGATCTACTGGTGGACTCTCCGGTCCAATCCGGAGAATACCTTCGAGTCGTTCCTCTTGCCACCGGCCAGAAGCCGACCCACGAAGTGGACATCGCCGCGGACGATCCGTGGGCACTCGACATCCCGCCCGCTCTGATCGACAACTACAATCGATTGGTCGCCGAAGCGAGCGCGCTCTATCAATCGCATCACTATCGCGACTACCATTTTCTGCTCACGCTCAGCGATAACGTTCTCTTCCTCGGACAAGAGCATCATGAAAGCAGCGACGATCGCATCGCGGAGCACACGCTGGTCGACCCGAACGGTCGACTGCTCGACGCCGATCTGTTTCCACACGAATTTACGCATTCCTGGAATGGCCAGTATCGGCGGCCCGCCGGCATGGCTACTCCGGACTTTCAGCAGCCAATGCGCGGAGAACTGATCTGGGTGTACGAGGGGTTGACGGACTATCTCGGAACCGTGCTCGCTGCGCGCAGTGGCCTGCGAACTCCGGAACAGACTCGCGAGCAAATCGCTGCGCTCGCTTCAATGCTCGACCATCGCGCCGGCCGTTCGTGGCGCTCGTTGCAAGACACGGCAGATTCGGCGCAAGTCCTTTACTTTGCACCGCCGGAATGGATTTCTTATCGCCGCGGTACGGACTTCTACACCGAGAGCGTTCTGTTGTGGCTGGAAGTCGACGTAACGATTCGAAAGCTAACCCAAGGTCAGCGCTCGATGAACGACTTTTGCAAAATATTCTACGGCGGACCGAACGGCCTTCCAGTCATCAAGCCCTATGCGTTCGAAGACGTCGTGTCGACCCTGAACCAGGTTGCGCCTTATGACTGGCGAACGTTTCTGCGGCAGCGACTGGATTCGCTCGAACCGCACGCGCCCCTTGGCGGAATCACTGGCGGCGGTTGGGAACTGGTTTACACCGCTACTCCCAACGAGATTCATGCCGCCCAACACGCTGTCTCGGGTATCGGCGACTTCACCGCGTCGCTGGGCATGGTGGTTAAGAGCGACGGCGCCATTCAGGACGTAATTCCGGGGATGTCGGCCGAACAAGCCAGCCTCAGTCCTTATATGAAGATTATCAGCGTGGGCGATCGCCAGTTTTCCATTGAAGAATTGAGCCGAGCAGTACAGGACTCGTATTCCGCCACAGGGTCGATTGCGATCCTCGCTTCGAATACCGGTACCATCGAACGGCACGACATCACGTACCACGGCGGAATCCGCGAGCCGCATCTGAAGCGTAATGAAGGAACTACGGACTATCTGGATGAAATTCTGAAACCGCTGGCGAAGTAGATGAGGCGTTGCTGTAAGACTCTTCTCAAATCCTGAGCGAGTTTCCTGGTTGAGGATCGCAACCCAACGCGGCCTCTTGATCCATGTCGTACTCTCGATGGTCGGGCTCGGCGCCAAACCTACAGATTCGACTCGTTCGGAAAACAAACCGCCCAGTTTTCGATACAGAACCTAAGCGCTCACCTACTCATGGGTTCCGGCGTCTACTTCCGTGAGCCTGCAAATCGAGACGGGCTCTCAGAGGTGTCGATTGAAGCGCCCTCTCCTAGGTTTGTCATGGGTGGCTTGCGCGAGGTGTTTGCTGAGCGTTGTCAGCGCTCAGACCTCTCTTGGTGCACGTGATGTTGCGGCTCGTGTAGACCAATGGATTATTCCCTACGTGTCCGCCGGTGACTTTAGCGGCGTTGTAATGATTGCCGAGGGTGATCGTGTGTTGGTAGAAAAGGCCTATGGCAAGGCCGATTTCGAGCACGTCGTTGCCAACAGCGTGGAGACGCGCTTCTGGATCGCCTCACTCAGTAAGACCTTCACCGCTGCAGCGATCGAGTCTCTGATCGCACAGGGGAAGATCACGCTCCAAGATCATCTGAACAAATATGTATCCGGGATTGCCAATGGAGACCAAATCACCGTCGAACAGCTTCTGACTCACGAATCAGGAGTCGGAGAGCTCGATGCGGCTGACATGTATCGCGAGTGTCTGCCGGAGGAAGAACTGATCGCACGGCTGCGCAAAGTTTCTCCCATGTTTGCTCCGGGGAGTGATTCGCATTACAGCAACGAAGGCTACTTCCTGCTGGCAATGATCCTCGAGAGAGTGTCGAGAGTCTCCTACGAGCGCTTCCTGCAGAAAAATATTTTTGCCCCGTTGAAGCTCGCAAATACCGGCAGCGCCTGCAAAGATCTTCCCACCGGGTTGAACGCCACCGGCTACGTCCCGGGAGACAGGCCGGGCAGCGTTGTACCGCTGTTTTTTTCGGAGTCCACAAGGCCGGGGCCAGGTTCGCTCTATTCCAATGCGCAGGACTTGTTGGCATGGTTGCGCGCAGTGGACAGCAACCCTAGTTTCCAAGCGAGCAAGTTTGATTATCCCTATGGCTGGGGCAAGCGAAACTACTCGGGGCGTGATTTGGTCGAGCAGTCCGGAATACATGAAGGCTTCGAGGCGCACATGGCACTGTATCCCAAGGAGCATATCTACGCAGTCGTGCTAAGCAATGTGCAGTCGGGGTTCTTCAGTCGCATTCCGAAGGACTTGGAGGCGGTACTATTCGGAGGTGAGACGTCCCGGCCGCCCGATGTGAAACCGATCGCGGTGGGAGAAGCGGCACTTCGCGCTTATCAGGGGATGTACAAGGCGGAAGCCATTCCTATTCCTCAGAACATGGTTGTCCGTGACGGGAAGCTCTTCATGCAGTGGGGTAGCTATCCATTTCTGAGAATTCTGACGCCGACCGGCAAAGACGAATTCTTCTTCCGCTACGAATATGCCATCGTGAAGTTTGAGCGGGACGGCAAGGGGAGAATTTCAAAGATGACTTGGCAGTGGCCGGGCGGAGAGCCGGTAGCATTTGCGAGGAAATAGCCATTCTCAATGGGTGTGGTATCGCGATTGCCCTCACAACAGGCCGACCAGTTGAGCGAGTTGTCCTCTTGCAGGCCGAGATTTCTTGGAGCGAGGA
>DATLKS010000825.1:0-11013 GCA_035538255.1 Terriglobales bacterium | reverse complement strand
TTCCCCTCGAGTCCCTGTTTTATGTAGACGTACGCATTCGCCAGCCGGCCATTGTTGACGACGAATTGCTGGCTGAAGTTCGGCTTCGAGTTTGAGATTGTGCATCCCGGATCCATGCCCATATCGATCTGCACCGGAGCCGGAGGTTTCCCGCTGAAGTGAATGGTTCCATGAATGCTGGCCGCGGTCGCGGGATCGACGGTGGTGAGATTCGCAGGGACTTTCGCAGCACCGGCTTTTTCGGAGTCTGAAGGCATTGGCCGCGTGTTCTGGCTGCATGCGGCAAGTACAAATGCAAAAGAAGCGACGACGATCAGAGAACGGTTCATTTGGGATTCATCAAGTTCAAAAAACGCTTCAGAGCTGGCACAGTCGTCAAAGAACAAACAAAGGGCCTTCTATCCCGGTTTCCCGCGCCCGCCCCACGAGTGCAAACCTCGCGCTCGCGGGCGCCCGGAAACGCGGGATCCCTCCTCCGCTCAGGACGAGGGCACTCATGGAATGAATAGAATAATTGTGAAGCCGGCAAACCGCCGAAGAACTACCCAGCATGTTTCCTTAGCAGCTCGTCTACTTCATCGTAACCTGAGGGAATCTTGATTCCGATCGTGGTAGCTCCAGCGTCGAGCAAAGCCTTTACGGAATCAGGCGAACGGCGATCAGTCCAATAGGAATCGACAGAGGCTTTGACCGCAAGCGCTAGCGGGGTGCGTCCTCTTCCATCGCGAGCGTTCACGGGTGCTCCACGCTCGAGCAATAACTTTACGGCAGGAGTCCACGCGCGCCATGCCGCTACGTGCAGCGCAGTGCTGTGTTTGGCAATGTCGAAGTAGGGATCACCATCTTTATAGAGAGCGCTGACGTTGGCACCCACTTCCAGCAGGCATCGCAAACCGTCAGCGTTGCCATTGCCGGCAAATTCAGCCAGCAGCATTCCCTGGTTGGCAATAAGCTTCTGCACGAGTTGAGGCTCACTCCTGACAAGAGCGTCAATGGCCGCACGGTCAGCTCTGGCGCAGGCTGCGATCAGCCGGTCAACTCCATGCACAGTGAGATCAATTCCGCGTTGCTCCAGCAATGTAAGTACGTCGCCGCGTCCTCTGCGCACGGCTATTTCGACGGCCGACTTGCCAGCCTGAGCGCTTTTCACCGCTGGGTTTGCCCCGTGATCCAGTAGCAACTCAATGATTGTCAGGCGATTGTCGCGTCGCAGGGCATGATGCAGTGCATTGTCGCCAAACTTCGTTACCATATTGGGATCGCCGCCGTGTTCGAGCACGAGTCGGATGCCTTCTTCGTCATGCCAATCAGTTTTGCGCAGGAGCATACAAGTAAGGCTGGTGTCGTTTAGTTGGCCGCTCTCCAGCAAAATCTCCATCACGGTGTTGTCGTATCCCTCCGGCACGTGATAGGGAGTTTCCTCATCGTTCGGATCTGCGCCATACTCGAGCAGCAGCCGCGTCAACTCCGGATGCTGCGCGAGGCCTGCGGCGCCGTAGATTGCGCTTTCCCATGATGGGCGAGGCGTGGGCTGATCTATGGTCTCGAACCAACCCGTATTTGCACTTGCTCCGGCGTCGAGCAGGAGACGCGCCGTGCGCACGAATGCTTCCGAGCGGCTCTTATCGACCCTCAGATATCGCGAAAAGCAAAGATGAGTCAACGCGTCCCAGCCGTGCGGGCCACCTGTGACTGTAGCCAGTTTCGGATCGCGCGCGAGAGAGCTTCGTACAGCAGCTTCGTCCGCGAGAATCGCCGCAGTGTGAATGTTGCCGGCGGCAACCTGCGGATAGCGCGACAGAATCATGTCAGCATGGTCCAGAGTGCCAGAGCGATGACCGGAGTGGCGCGGCACGCACGCGACTTCGATGAACGCTGCGACAGGATCTTCCAGGGACGCCACAGAGCTGATCAAATTGACCATGTCGATATACTTCGCGAACCTTGGCCAGCTCTCGAATCCGTGTTCGCGGGCGATTACCAACTGCGCGTCAGTAAGCTGCGCTTCGCGAATCTCTTTTTCCGATAATTTGTGAAAACGAGGATGGTGCCGCTTGACACGCGCGATTGCATCGGGAATGCCAGTGGTGCAATCTTTGGCAAGATCCTTGGCTTGCTTCTTGTAGTGTTCCAGATTGGGACGGGCGGGTAATTCTCGGTCTGACATACGAAGCTCCTTTCGTTACTTGCCTGGAGTCCGCACAAATCAGGCGGGAAAGAAGATTCGGTAGAGTTGTCCTAGTGAAGGTGGGCACGGCCCTTTCCGCGGACTGGATGCGCCCTTCGCGCTTCAGTCCAGAGTAATGGAAATTCAGTAAACAGGCGAATCTTTTAACCGTCATCCTGAGGCCTTCTTTTGGCTGAAGGATCTCCCGCGATGCGTCAACTGAAGTGCCACTTGGGGGCCTTCGGCCCATTGGAGTTCCTGGTGGAGGAGCCGCGCTGACGGCAATTATGTCCGGGACGTCGCGGGAAATCCTTCGCGCAACAGAGGCGCTTCAGGATGACAGACCTTGGACAGTGTCGACTCTCTACTTGCAAATTGTCGAGGAGACACGTAAACAATGCCTGGTTTTCGCGACTCACACTTAAGTGAGTATCCAGGTTAACGAGCTGCGGTGGCAGGCTCCTTGGTTGTCTCGAGCGCGGCGATTACGGCATCGGCGAATTCGGTGGTGCCGGCCTTTCCGCCTACGTCGCGGGTGGTCTTTTTGCTTTCGCTATAGACGCGTTCTAGAGCCGAATGCATGCGGTCTGCCGCCTCCGTCTCTCCGATATGGCGCAGCATCAGCACTGCCGATTGCATCACGGCAGTGGGATTGGCCAGGTCTTTCCCGGCGATGTCTGGGGCGGATCCGTGGACGGCCTCGAAGATCGCGCATTCATGTCCTAAATTGGCACCGGGGACAAGTCCCAACCCTCCTACGAATCCGGCACAGAGATCCGAAATGATATCTCCGTAGAGGTTTTCCATCACCATCACATCGTACTGATAAGGATTGGTGACGAGCTGCATGCAGGTGTTATCTACGATGTGTTCGAAATAGGGAATGTCAGGATAGATTTCTGCAGTATCGCGGCAGCAGCGCAGGAAAAGTCCGTCCGTCAACTTCATGATGTTGGCTTTGTGGATGGCATGAATTTTCTTGCGGCGCGCGCGACGAGCATAGTCAAACGCGAAGCGCGCAATACGCGTCGAACCCTTTTCCGTGATGATCTTCAGGCTCTCGACGACACCAGGAACGACTTCATGCTCAATGCCAGAGTACTCACCCTCGGTGTTCTCGCGGACGATGATCAGGTCTACGCCCGGGTAATGGGTCTTGATGTTGGGCAGGTTCTTGATTGGCCGAAAGTTCGCGAAGAGCTCGAATTTTTTGCGCAAAGTGACATTGATGCTTGCGAATCCACCGGCAATGGGCGTAGTCACCGGACCTTTGAGCGCCAGACGCGTGCGCTCCACCGATTCATAGAGTTCTTTCGGGATGTACTGCTTCGTTTTTGCGTAGGCGTCGGCGCCGGCCTGGTGAGTTTCCCACTCGAACTTCACTCCGGTGGCTTCCAGCACACGAACCGTCGCATTGACTACCTCAGGGCCGATGCCATCGCCGGGAATGAGTGTGACCTTATGGACCATGCAGGTTAGCGGGTGTTCTAGTGATGCTTAGTGGTTGGCTTTGATTTGACGCCTTTGGCTTCTCTGGCCATCAATTGCTCCAGCTCGGCGCCGAACTCGCGTACATCCTTGAAGTCGCGATAGACCGAAGCGAAGCGGATATAGGCGACCGTGTCCTGCTGCTTAAGGTGATCCATGATCATCTCGCCCACTTCCGCGGTGGTGCGTTCGCGATCAGGAGAGTCGATGACAAAGCTCTCCACGTCATTCACGATCTGTTCGAGACGTCCCATGGAGATCGGCCGTTTCTCGCAGGCCTTTAGCAATCCAGAGAGGAGCTTCTGACGGTCGAACTTCTCGCGTCGTCCGTCTTTCTTGACCACCATGTAAGGGATTTCGTCGATGCGCTCGTAAGTGGTGAAGCGCTTTTCGCACTTCGTACACTCACGGCGACGACGAATCAACTCGCCCTCTTTCGTCTCGCGAGAATCCACTACTTTGTCATTGGTAAAACCGCAGAAGGGACACTTCATCGCTGCTGGACTGTCGCTCAATTGTAGCAGGCGCGTTTTTTCCACCACGGAGCCATGGAGAAAACCTAGGACGAAAATTGAACACGGAGGACACGGAGAGCACAGAGGATCTTAAGAGTTCTGTTTTGTTCCACTTTCTCAAAAGCTTCGGCTGTTTCACAGCAGCGATTTACATATTTGAATCGCGTTTGATTTTTCCTCTGTGCCTTCCCTGGCTTCCGTGTTCAATTCTTTTGGCTCCGTGTCCTTCTCGATGAAGCGGATTTTCTCCCAGTTATCAACAGGATTCACAGGCATCTTCATGTAACGCTGTGGGATATACTGCGGCTGCGCCAATAAAAATCTTCGTGAGGTTGCATTTCCATGTCTGCAAGGGCGCTCCCCGAGCTTGAAATTGCTGCTTCTTCCGATGAGTTCCACATACTTGAAGAAAAGGTTTACAAAACCATCGAACTGCTGAAAAGCGCACGTGAAGCTAAGGCCATAGCCGAACGCGACGTGAGCCGGTTGCGCGAGCAGCTCGAGGAGCGCGAGGAGGAAGTCGATACCATGCGCCAGCAGATCGTTAGCTTGCGCCGCGAGCGTGAGGAGGTGCGCGGGCGGGTGGAGAAGATGCTTAAGCAAATCGACGCCCTGTCGGAGGCATCGTAGTCATGGCCAATGCACAGACGGCGGAGAAGGCAGCCGCAGGAAGTATCAAAGTAGATATTTACGATCAGTCGTACAATCTGCGCGGCACCGATCCCGACTACATCCAGAAGCTCGCTGACTACGTCGATCTCAAAATGCGCGCTGTCGCTGAAAAGACATCTACCGCGGATTCGCTGCGCGTTGCCGTTCTGGCAGCGCTGAATATCGCCGACGAATATCATCTGCTCAGGAAGAAGTATGACAACATCGCCAGTACATATCTGGAGCGGGCCAATTCACTTTCGGGCATGTTGGATGAGGTGATTGGGGAACGTCGAATCGGGTGAGGTGAAAAAACGCTGTCGGCGCTCTGCTGTCGGCGTTCGGCCAGCTACCGGTCTGGCGTAGTTGCGAATGCGCGAGCATCCGTTGGGAAGCTCAGTAATGGTTCGTGGCCGAACGCCGACAGCCTGCTCCCCGCGCCTCAATCGCCCGATTGTCCTTAGTCCCTTGCCATCCGTTCCTGCTTTGGCTAGCATCGGGATGGAAGCCAGCCTGCAAAGCAGGTACTGGCGGTAACCGTTTATTGAACCAACATTCAATGAACAGGGGGCTCGACTCGAAAAATCGGTTCGGTGTGCGAGGTTCCGCCAGTACGGAAATGCCTAAAGAACCGCGGAGAGTTCCCACCGTCGTAGGACGGGTTCATGAACGGCCCGCCTCGGTACGGCCCAGCGGGTTGGCTTTTTTTCTAGCTGCTGGCTGCTAGCTACTTGCTGCTGGCTTTGTCTAGCAGGTCCCGGGTCTGCGCAAATTCTCAACAATCTCATGGTGGTAGCCAGCCGAGACGCAGGATGCTGTGTCCTCACGATGGTTTAAGCTAGTAGCTAGGAGCTAGCAGCCAACAGCTGATGTATCCTCGCCTCTTCCAAATTGGACATTTTTTTCTTCCGACCTACGGCGTGCTGGTCGCAGCCGGGCTGATCATCGGCCTTCTAGTCACCGTTCACCTGGCGCACCGGCAGGGCATCAACGTCGACGCCATGTGGAACATGGGGCTGGTGGCGATCCTTGCCGGGATTATTGGTTCGAAGCTGCTCTACCTGTTTACGACTTGGCAGGAGCATCCACAGCAGCCACTGAATCTGTTCAGTTTGGATACCTTGCAGTCGGGCGGCGTCTTCTCGGGCGGGCTGCTGTTGTCGATCGGCGTTTGCTATTGGTACGCCGTCATGCATCGCATGCCCAAGCTGAGGACAGCGGACTCGTTTGCTCCCGGAATTGCGATTGGTCACGCGATCGGGCGGCTTGGCTGCTTTGCCGCTGGGTGCTGTTTTGGGAAACCAACTACGCTGCCCTGGGGAGTGACTTTCACTAATCCTCTGGCGCAATGGGCGGGCACGCCGCTCGGAATACGTCTGCATCCGACCCAGATATACGAATTTCTAGTTGAGCTTTCGATTTTCTTCGTCTTGATGTGGATCTTTAGCCATCGCCGGTTCGAAGGCGAAATCTCGGCGGCATATCTCTTCCTGTATGGCATCGCCCGGTACTTTCTCGAGTTCTTGCGCGCCGACCCCGATCGCGGATCGATGTTCGGCGGTATCATGAGCGCGACGCAATTCATCGCTCTGCTGTTGGTAATTGGCGGCGGTATTATGTGGATGCTGTGTCCGAGACCTGAGACCAGCGGTCGAACCCAACTCGCGACCACCGCGTGATCGACTCCGACCCGAGCTCGACGTCGGCCACTCTGCGCTCCTTTCGTACCGCACCCGAAGACGCTGGACGACGTCTCGATCAATTCCTCACCGCTGCGCTCGAGAATGTCAGCCGGGCACGTGTGCAGGAGTTGATCGAGCAGCAAAAGGTCCTGGTGAATGGGGCAACAGCGCGGCCTGCATTGAAGCTCCGCGGCACTGAGCTGATCGAGGTAGTTGGTGAAGCCGAACGTCCCGCTCTTAAGGCCGCGCCGGAGAATATCCCGCTCGACGTTGTGTACGAAGACAAATACCTGGCGGTCATCAACAAGCCTGCCGGAATGGTAGTTCATGCCGGCGCTGGCGGAGAGGAGCGCAATCGGGGAACGCTGGTTAACGCGCTGCTATTTCGTTTTCGTGATCTCAGTGGAATTGGCGGCGAGGCGCGTCCTGGGATCGTGCATCGACTCGATAAAGAAACCAGTGGCCTCATGGTCGTGGCAAAGACCGACGAAGTCCATCGCAAGCTGGCGGCTCAGTTTGCGTCGCGGCAGGTCAAGAAGAAATACATCGCTCTAGTGATGGGCTGGCCGGCGGAAAAGGGAACTGTCGCTGCGGAGATCAGCCGCGACCGGCTTCGCCCCACACGCATGACTACTCGTCGAGCCGGAGGACGCTCTGCCGTTTCTCATTGGCGCGTCACGCGCAAGCTGGATACGCGGTACGGCAAGTTCGCGCTGGTCGAAGTCGCGATTGAGACGGGCAGGACACACCAGATACGCGTGCATCTCTCCTCGATCCACCACCCGGTAGTAGGTGATTCTCTCTACGGAGCACCGCGGGTGCTGCGGGTTCAGCCTTCAAAGACATCTGTGCGTGGAAAATCTCAGCCGGAGCAACAACTCTCGTTGGATCGGAATTTTCTTCACGCTACCGCGCTGGAGTTTGTGCATCCAGCGACTCGAGAGCGCTTGAGCTTCGAGCGACCGCTGCCGGCTAACCTTCAGAAGTTTCTGAAATGCTTAGAGTTTGCGGATACATAACTCAGTCCAATGCAGCTCAAAAAATGGCAGAAGACGTGCTCGTTGGTAATATGAATCTGTGTGAGAACCGGAATATAATCGACTCAATCCATGCGAGTTCTTTCTTTATTTCTGATCGGGCTTCTGGCCGCGACCCTCGTCATAGCTGCATCTGGACAAGATGCGAGCAACCTCCCCGCAGCTCCTTCGGCCGCTCTCGAACAGCAGGCGCCGCCACCCGCGCCTGCGCGGCGGCAACAGCCTGAACTGAAGAAGCGGGAAAAGCCGGCAGCTCCAGTGCTTGAGAGCCTGGATCCAAAGCCCCGGCCAGTGACTCAGCCGGAGAGCACTCCTTCACAACCCGCTGTCTCTGCTCAGAGTGCGCCCACTCAGCCGGCCGATGAGGCGCCCTCCACCGTGATCCGATCTACGGTCAACGAGGTAAATGTTGTGTTCGTGGTCACAGACAAACACAATCATTACGTGAAGGACCTCAAAGCGGATGATTTCAAGGTTTTCGACAACCGCATGCCGCCGGCCAGCATTCGCAACTTTGCTTCGGAGACGAATCTGCCGCTGCGTGTTGGACTGCTGGTCGATTCCAGCAACTCAATTCGGGACCGCTTCCGCTTCGAGCAACAGGCGGCCATTGAATTCTTGAATCAGATTGTGCGTCCCAATCGCGATGAAGCGTTTGTTCTAGGGTTTGACACGACTCCCGAAATTACGCAGGACTTTACCGGAAGTGCGGAAAAGCTCGCGAACGGCGTGCGCATGCTGCGTCCCGGCGGCGGCACGGCGATGTACGACGCGATCTATGGCGCCTGCCGAGACAAGCTGGAAAAGAAAAATGCCGAGGGCGGGGTGCGGCGAGCCATCATTCTGCTCTCCGACGGCGAAGACAATCAGAGCCGCGTAACCCGCGATGATGCTATTGAAGAAGCGCAGCGCGCGGAAGTGATCGTGTACTCGATCAGCACTAACGTGAGCGGCACGAAAACGCGCGGCGACAAGATTCTGGAAGCTATTGCCGACGCGACTGGCGGGCGCGCGTTCTTCCCTTTCAAAATTGAAGACGTTTCTGACGCTTTTTCGCAGATTCAAGAGGAACTGCGCAGCCAGTACGCGATTTCCTATAAACCGGCGAACTTCGTTGCGGACGGCAAATATCGCAGCATCGATATCGAATCGGTGAATAAGAAGTTCAAGGTGCGCGGTCGCAAGGGCTACTTCGCTCCGAGAGCAGAAACCGCGTCAGTGATAAGCGGGCGATAGAGGACAATGTGGATAGAGCCGCCAAGGTTCGGATATCCAGTTGCAGTTTCGGGATCGCGTGGTTCTAATCTGGAACCGACTTCTATAACTTAAGACAGTGCTCTTGAAGTTTCCGCTAAACACCCAGGCCAGGGCAGCCGTCTGCTAGCTCGAGGCGGCGTAATATCCTTTGCGGGTCTGCACCTTATATCCGTCCTTGGTCTTGATTTCGACCTTGCGGAAGCTGCCGTCATGTTTGTTGTTTGTGGGTGTGTAGCCGATGCTGTATTGGCTTCGCAGCTCCTCTGACACCTGATCAAAGGCTTTCTGGAGTTTGTCTTGATGGTTGCCGACGTGAATCACGCGGCCGCCGGTCTCTTCGCACAACTTCTTCATCAATCCGGCACCGGTGCCCATGGCTACGCCACTGTCACTGATTAAAAGAACATAGACAATAGCATCGGCCTTTTGAGCTGCTTCGAGCGCATCCTGAAGCCGGAGCTGGCTGCCTTGATCTTCGCCGTCAGTAAGCAAGACGAGCGCCTTGCGCCCAACCTCACTGCGCAGTTTGTCATGTGCCGCAAGATAGACAGCATCGTAGAGCAATGTACCCTTTGGCGTGATGGGCACAGGACCTTGTCCAATTCCGGGAATCCCACCTACGGCCCCGCCGCCATTGATCTTGGCCGCGTCCATGCCCTTGCGGATGTCTCGAGCTGAGTTTGTGTAGTCCTGGAGCAGATCCACGTTTACGTCGAAGCTGATAAGAAAGGCTTCATCCTCTTTGCGCAGCATCCGCTGGAGAAACTGCGCGCCAACCTCTTTCTCGATCGGTAGGACGCGATCCTGGCTGAAAGAGGTGTCGAGCAGTATTCCAATAGTTAGCGGCAGATTCGATTCTGCTTTGAAGTACTTGATTGCCTGTGGCTTGCCGTCTTCCGAGACCTGGAATTCCTCTTTGTTGAGATTCGGCAGGAGATGACCGCCCTTGTCCTTCACGTTAAAGAGCAGGTTCACAACATCTACGTTAACCTTCAGCGTTTCGAGGGGATTGTCCTCCGGCGATTTGGTCCGGTCACGCATGGTCGGACCGGAACCTTCGTCGGAATTGGTTTGCGGGCCAGTGTCCGGACTTTTGGGGGGCGGTACGTTCTGAGTTTGTGGGAACGCAGGCAGTGTCAGAATCATCAAAAGGGAGGACACGAGAACGAGACCTATCCACCGGGTAAATGCGCAGGCAACGGGATAACGAAACTTCATAAGTTGGGGTTTGCTAAGCTTTTGACATAATTCTATATCCTCATACGCTTGAGTGATGAATTGGGACGCATCGCGCTCCCGGTGTTCAAGTTGCCAGAGAGGAATAAGGTTGATGCAAGTGGGACGACTTCGCGCAATGCCTTGGATGCTTCTCTTTGCACTGGCCAGCCCCCTGCACCTCGGGGGGCAGTCGCATCCGCAAAACCTTCCCGATGCTCCCCAGCCACAACAGACGTTTCCTCCGGCTGCGCCACCTGAATCGAGTTCACGCGATTCGGGGCCCGCGCCGGCAGCGCAGCCGCGCGTAGACGAGAATGCTCCACCAACGTCGGCGAATCCGCCCACTCCTGCGACCGACAAGCCAGCCGTAACTCCCTCACAGCCTATTCGCAATCCGGCTACGCCAGACACTCAGCGCCTATACACGCTTGTCGTGAATACCAACTTCATCGAGATTCCGGTAACCGTGAAGGACAACTCGGGAAGAATGGTCGCGGGTTTGCTCCCCAAGGACTTCAGCGTTTATGAGGACGGCAAGCGTCAGAGGCTCACGTTCTTCACCAGCGATCCGCTGGCGATTTCTGCAGCGGTGCTGATCGACGTGAGTATGCCCGATACTGCGTTGCGCAAGGTCCAGGCTGGACTGCAGGTATTGCAAGGCGCTTTTAGTCCTTATGACGAAGTCGCCGTATATACGTACGGCAATTCGGTCACGCGCGAGTCCGACTTTAATGCGGTCGGAGACCGGCTTGGCGATGCCCTGAACCATGTCTCGCGGACAAAGCACGGCCAATATAGCGGCGTTCCTGTGGGTGGCGGACCGTTTGAGGCTGGGCCAACAGTGAACGGTCATCCACTCGATCCCAGTGTTCCGCAAACGCCTATCATTCCGCGAGACCGACGCCTGCTCAACGACGCGGTGCTCGAGGCGGCATTGGATCTGTCGAAGGTTTCACCCGCCCGTCGGCGCGTGATCATGATCATCGGCGATGGCAGGG
>DATLKS010000824.1:0-6148 GCA_035538255.1 Terriglobales bacterium | reverse complement strand
GCGTACTGTTGTTCACGATGGCAGTCTGTCTGTTGACGGGCATGCTGTTTGGCCTCGTGCCTGCCCTGCGCAGCCTTAGGGTTGAGGTGAACCCGACTTTGAAGAATTCGGCTGCACCGGAATCGCGCCCGCGTTTCGCTTGGGGGAAGGGACTTGTCGCCGGTCAAGTGGCGCTTTCTCTGGTTGTACTGTTTGGCGCCAATCTGCTGGTGCGAAGTCTGCAGAATTTGATGACCCAGCAGTTTGGGTTCAACGCAAACAGCATTGTGGTTGCGCACGTAAATGCGATCGCGGCGGGATACAGCGGAATAAAAAGTGGCGAGCTTGCACAGCAATTGACAGCACGTCTCTCCGCTGTACCGGGAGTACGTGCAATCAGCTATTCCCGGCATGGGCTGCTTTCAGGGTCAGAAACGAGCAATCCGATAGTTGTTCCAGGGTTCACTCCCGCAAACCCGGACGACCGCAGCGTAAGGGAAGACTCAGTGGGCCCAAACTATTTTGATGTGGTTGGTACTCCAATCCTGCTGGGACGGGGCATAGGCCCGCAGGATACTGCGATCACCACTCGCGTCGCGGTAGTGAATGAAGCCATGGTGAAATACTTCTTTCATGGCGAAAATCCTATCGGACGCCAGTTTGAGATCGACAGTCCGGAAGAGATGGACAAGCCTTTTACGATCATTGGCGTCTCCAAGAACGCGAAAGATCATCCAGGCCGCAACGGAGCGTTGCTACGCGAAGCCGTCCCACCCAGGTTCTTCTTTGCCTATCAGCAGGACCCCAGACCGCCACGGTTGATTTTTGAAATCAGCACAATTGGCGATCCCAATGCGCTGTTGAGCGCGGTTCGCAGCCAGATCAAGGCGGCTGCTCCAAATCTGTCCATCAATTCGATATATACCGTGCGCCAAGAACTCGAACAAAGCCTCGGCAGTCAAATCGGACTCGCCAAGCTCTCCGGCTTGTTTGCGGCGTTGGGGCTACTTCTCGCGTGCATCGGCCTGTACGGAATCATGTCGTATACAGTTGCGGGCCGCACCCGCGAGATTGGCGTGCGTATCGCGTTGGGCGCCCAACGCCGAGACGTGTTGCAACTGGCATTAACGGAAGGCATGCTGCTGGCGGCAGTGGGGCTGGCTGTTGGGATACCTATGTCCCTGGCCAGCGGCCGCTTGCTTAACAGCTTTTTGTTTGGACTGAAGAGCACCGACCCGACTTCTCTCATAGGTATGGTTTTATTGCTCGCAGTAATCGCAGCCGTCGCAGGACTGGTTCCTGCAAGGCGAGCGACGAAAGTCGATCCGCTGGTGGCCTTGCGGTACGAGTGAGCCATGCTGCCTCGGCAGCACAACGGCGGATGAAAAAGTGTGCTGTTAAGAGTATGGTGCCGATGAACGCGCGCGAAGAGGCCGAGTTACTCTGGCGTTTTCGAACCCGCGTACGAGTGTGGCCCGGATGCTGATGAGGCACAACGAACTGTTGCGTCCCGATATGGGATAGCACGCGTAGGAGAATCTCCAATATTGCTAGCGTCCACGCAGCGCGTTCAGAAAGAGGCCGATGATGGAGGTGCTCTATCAGTGTTGTTGTGGACTGGATGTTCATAAAAAAAGGATCACAGCTTGTGTGCTGTGGGCGGAGGCGAAAGGCCGCCGCAAAGAGAAGCGGACGTTTGGCACGTTTACACGAGACCTGCTGAGCTTGTTGGATTGGCTGAGGCAATGTGGCGTCACTCACGTTGCCATGGAATCAACCGGGGTGTACTGGAAGCCGGTGTGGAACATCTTGGAAGGACAACTGGAGCAGGTGCTGTTGGTCAACGCGCAACACATCAAAGCGGTTCCTGGGCGCAAGACCGACCAGAAGGACAGTGAGTGGATTGCCGATCTTCTGCAACATGGACTCCTACGCGGGAGCTTCGTGCCGCCGCGACCGACGCGTGAGCTACGGGATTTAACCCGTTATCGTGTCAGCATGGCGGAAGAGTGCAACCGTATTTCCAATCGCGTTCAGAAGGTGCTGGAAGATGCGAACGTCAAGCTGGCGTCTGTGGCGACTGATGCTCTCGGAGCTTCTGGTCGAGCCATGCTGGAGGCGATCGTGGCTGGAGAAGAGGACAGCGAGAAGCTGGCGGAAATGTCCAAAGGCTTGCTGCGCAACAAACGCGAGCTCCTGAAGCAGGCACTGGAAGGACGCATCACGGAGCACCATCGCTTCATGCTGCGTCAGTTGCTCGAGGATCTGCGGCACGCGGAAGCCAAGATGGAGAAGATCGAAGCCGAGATTGACAGGCGTATGGGCCCTTTCGCGGAAGCGGTCACACGGCTAAAGACGATACCGGGAGTTGATCGAGTGACCGCCTGGGGTCTGCTGGCCGAGATCGGATTCGATCTCAAACAGTTTCCCAGTTCTGCGCATCTGGCCTCCTGGGCAGGTCTATGTCCAGGCAACCATGAAAGCGCGGGCAAGCGGCTCAGTGGGAAGACGCGTAAAGGCAGTCACAGTTTGCGTCGTTGCCTCTGCCAGGCTGCATGGGCCGTTACACGCCTCAAGAAGCACTACCTTGCCGCCTTTCACCATCGTCTGGCGGCGCGACGAGGTGGTAAACGAGCGATCATTGCAGTGGCTCATGCCCTTCTGGTGATGGCCTATCACATGTTGCAGCGCAACATAGATTACCGCGAACTCGGACCCGATTACTTCGACCGTCTTAACCAGAGGCACATCACCAACGTCTTAGTGAGGAGGTTGGAACGACTTGGCCACAATGTCATTCTTCAGCCCGCGACGTAGGCATTTTCGTAGGAGTAAGGGTAAGAGGCTCGGCCCTATCGAAAATCCGGCGAAGCGACGAGAAGACCTTTGTTCTGTCTCGCCAACGCAAATAGCCAAACGCTGAGCCAATTCCGATAGCCGTTTTCCCGCCAATCTTCGAATTTCACCTTAGCTGCTAACTCTTAGACACTCTGGTCGCATCCAAGCTTTTTACGGCAGAGCTGCTGCTCGACGGACAGGCGTCGCCCGAGTGCTCCTGCCGTTCGGCCCGCACGTAATTTAATTACCGAGTTTGCTCCAGCAAAGATGATGAAGAGCAGTTCCGCACAAAATCGTTTCGCTTCCCTCGCGATGTTACGAAGAGTTCTCTTGATCGGTGTTGCGCTTGCCACTTCGTCTTTTGCGCAAACCTTTGAGATCGGCGGACAGCAGAGTCAGCCGGCGCAGCAGCATCGCAAGGCCGCCAAGCGTACTAATCCGGTCGCAGGCGCGGAGAATTCGGAAGAAAACAGCCTTCGATTTGGTGTGAGTATCGAGGCCACGCGACAACAGCGCGCTGCGGATGACGCTCTCCGCCGCAACAACCCAGCGGCCGCTTATGCGCACGCGACGCGAGCCGTCGAAATGGCGCCAGGTGATCAGTCAACGTGGTTCACACTTGGTTATGCTGCGCGTCTTGCGGGACATCTCACCGATTCGGAGCGCGCGTATAAGCGTGGATTGCAGCTCGCGCCAAATGCCGCCGAAGGTCTTTCAGGCTTAGCACAAACCTACTTCCGTATGGGCCGCATACCTGAAGCTAAGCGCATGCTCCTCGATGTGATAGCCAAGTATCCCAATCGCGTTGACGATCAGATGATGGCAGGCGAACTTTTCATGCAGAGTGGAGACATCCCCCAGGCGCTCCAAATCCTGCAGCATGCTGAACAAATCAAGCCATCGTCACATGCAGAGCTGTTGATGGCCATCGGCTACATGAAACAGCACGAGACCGCGCGCGCGAAGCAGTTGCTCGACATGGCGCGTCGTCGCGATCCGAACAATGTCGACATCTTTCGCGCAGTCGCCAACTTCCAGCGCGAGGGGCATGACTATCAAGGCGCAATCGCCACGTTGAAAAGCGCTCCCGTGCAGAAGCCCGATCTACTCGCCGATTTGGGTTACACATACGAGCTAGCGGGCATGAAGCAGGAGGCCGCGGATACTTACACGCGCTATGCCGCTGCCGATCCTAAGAACATCAACGCGCAGCTTAGCGCCGCGCAGGCATGGATGCGGCTGAATAACATTGACAAGACGCAGCAGTTCATTAATCAGGCTGCCGCTATAGATGCCGAGCACTATCGCTTGCATGCTGTACGCGCCGCATTCGCAAAATCCCAGAATAAGGATCAAGAGGCGGCCAAGGAATACGAAGCCGGCCTGGCGCACATGCCGGAGGATGTTCCGGAAGGTCAGATCTTCCCTATCGAACTGCGCCTGAACCTGTCAGAAATCTACAAGGGGCTTGGCAACAACGCTGCCGCAGAGCAACAGATCGCACTAGCCGAACAAGCCATCAACAAGATTCAGGTTGAAGGTCCACAAAAAGCCGAGTTCCTGCGCGTGCGCGCTTCGATCGCGACGGGCAAGAACGATTATGCTGCGGCCTCGAAAGACTTACAGGACGCAATGAAGCTCGATCCCAACAATTCCCCGATCGAACTTCAATACGCAAACCTGCTCTGGATCATGCAGAAGAAGAACGAGGCCGAGCAGGTGTATCGCGCTGTCCTCAAGCATGATCCCGCGAATCGCTATGCGTTTGAAAGCCTCGGCTACCTGATGCGCGATCAGGGCAAGATTCCGGAAGCGGAACAGTATTTCCGGCAAATGGCCAAGCTGTATCCGAATGACTATGTGCCTTATCTTGCGCTCGGAGACATGTACACCGCGCTCGATCGGCTAGACCAGGCAGAGATCGCCTATGAGCAGGGCTACAAATTGGCGCCGCAAAATGCTGCACTGATTGCAGGCGGGGCGAATGCCGCTATACAGAATCACAAGTTCCAGCTTGCCGGAATCTGGGTGTACCGCTCCACTTCAGCGATGATGGGCGATCCCCGCATCCAGCGCGAGTGGGAGCGGGTCCTGTTCTTTGATGGGAAGTACCGCGAATCTGCGCAATTCGGATACAAGGTATTAGCGCAGCGTCCAAAGGATCTCGATGGAGCAGTCTATCTCGACTATGCGCTCTACAATCTCGGCCGATTCGACGACACGCTCGCGCTGGCGTCGCAGTACGAGCTCCTGTTGCCTCAGGAACCCAATTTTCCCCTGCTCCAAGGACACGTTCACAAGCAGCAAGGTCTTCTCGACCAGGCGGTAGACGATTATGGACGCGCTCTGAAGCGTGATCCCAAAATGGTCGAAGCTTTCGTTAATCGGGGATATGTCGAGAACGATTTGCAGGATGCCGAAGCCGCGATTGCCGACTTTGATCAGGCGCTGAAGCTACAGCCGAATAACGGCAGCGCGCGTCTTGGAGCCGCGTTCTCGAATCTTGAACTGCATCGTTCCCATGCTGCTCTCGATCAGATCACCCAGGCAGAGAAGATCCTGGGACCTTCAGCAGCTACTCACGAAGCGAAGGCAACGGCATATCGTCAGCTCCGCCAATTGCAGAAGGCGGAAACTGAATATCGAGCCGCGATCACGATGACTCCGAGCGACGAATCCCTGCACATTGCATTGGCGGATACGCTGTATTACGAGCACAAGTACCGGCCGGCAATCGATCAACTCACGATTGCAATCCGCGAGGCGCCTGATGATCCATTCCTGTACGCACAGCGCGCCCATGCCGAAGCCGAGCTGAAGATGCGCTCGGAAACTCTGCAAGATGTGAAGCTCGCGGAAGATCAGGCGCCAGATCAGGGGGCTGTGCTGCTGGCTACCGGAGATGCGCTTCTGCTGCTCGGGGAGAAAGATGCTGCGCAGCAGCGCTTTGCGCGGGCTCTCGATGCTCCAGACACGAATCGGCTTGAGACCCGATTAGCATTCGCTCGCCTCTTCGTAAATCAACATAAGTACGACGACGCACGCCAGCAAGTGTCAATCGGATTCACCGAAGCTCGTGTGGGCGAATCAGTGCCGGCGACTGCGGACGATCTTGTCGCCGCAGGCAACATTTTCCTGTCGATGAATGACTTTGACTTGGCGCAAAAGCTTTATGAGCGAGCCAAGGAATCCGGAGCTGCGGACGAACAAGTTGCAGTCGGCATGGCGAATGTCGCGCTGGCTCAGGGCGATGACCGCAGTGCAGAAGGATATCTGACTAGTCTCGGCAATCGCGACCAGTACGTCGACGACTATGACTACATGAGATCGG
>DATLKS010000823.1:0-1533 GCA_035538255.1 Terriglobales bacterium | reverse complement strand
TGCCCTCAATCGCCTGGCCTAGCGATGAGCTATCGGTTTGCATGATCGGCGGAGCGGCGTTTACCGTCACAATCTGGTTCTGCTCTCCAACCGCCATGGAGACATCCACGCGCGCGATCTGGTCCACAACCACATCGATTGGGCTACGCGAAAAGTGCTTGAAACCGTGGGCCTCGACGTTTACCGAGTATTCTCCCCGCGGCAGGGAGAGTATCCGGTAGTTTCCCTGACTATCCGTACTGGCCGTTCGCTTTTCGCCAGTCGACAGGTTGGTAACCGTGATGCTCGATCCGGGCAAAACCGCACCAGTAGGATCGCTCACGGTTCCAACGATCGAGCCAAATATATTCTGAGCGCGCACTGACGCGGCGAAAAGGCTAACACACGCAAGCACGACCGCAAGCAGCCGTGCTTGGGCTCCTGAAAACTGCATCGTGACCTCCGCAGTTGCCGTGCAACACTGTGTTGCACTATGTGCAATTTATACTGCGGAGGGAACAATACTCTCTGAAATATCAGTTGTCAAGAATGAATGCAACTCGGGTGGCGACTGCGGCGGCTAGTCGCCAGTCGCTAACGTGCGATCACCACCTTGATGCGCCCGTCGCCAATACCACGAGCGCCAGCGGAACCCCTGGCGGCACGCTGCCACTTGGCAGGGACCAGGAGGCATTACATCGTGGGGCTCTACGAAATTGAATGGAAGAGGCCGAGAGAAATGCAGGTAGGTCTATCACTTTATGTGTCTGTCCGCGCGTATCAAGGACGGGCAGCTTCGTCGGCGCCCCTGATGTTCCGGATGTGACGCCTGAGACCGGTGCTGGGTCTTCAACACACGTCCCATCCGGTCGCTCGCCGGACTCGGGCCGGATTCGGGTTACGCGAGCTGCAAACCCGGGCAGCGTTGGCAAGGAACCGAGCGACCGCCCACCCGTTCATCCATACTCTGCTGCAAACATAGCCTGGATAGGCCAGGTAACTGGAAATCAGTTTTGACCGTACCGGCGTTGAAGGATGCGTTTCAGATACTGCAACCCCCTCTGGCCCTGATACACGCCCCGGAGACAGCGCTCTCCAGAAGATGCGCTTCCGTGCCTCGGCCGTCTCGGCAAGCAGGAACTGCAGCAAATGGCCATCCCGCGTGCGACGAAACAGAATTTCTAATGGGCTGCAACCGCACATCCTGATCCAGTTTTGCCACTCGGTGGGGAGCTGATCCGCCTCCGCCTTCAAAGCGTCAGGCATATTGCACGAGAACCACGCGATTGCGAGAGAGAACACGATCGTCTGCATGCTTCGGAACCGCTGCGAGTGCATTAATGCCCATTCTTTCCAGAACGCATCGTTACAGCCGGACGTATTAAGAAACGTGGCCAGCTCTCGCATGTGGTGGACCGGCGATTCCCCGGCGAAGATGTTGCGCAAGATGTGCAGGCAGAAATAACCCAGGTGGTCAATCGGATGCAACGCAGGAAAGACCAGTTCTCCCCAGGTGCGGACTCTTCGCCGGTTCCAGAACTCTTCAACATCCCG
>DATLKS010000822.1:0-8663 GCA_035538255.1 Terriglobales bacterium | reverse complement strand
GAGACCGCGCAGAAGTATGGAGGAGCAGCTCTCCTGATGAAAAATCCAGATCTGCCGGTGAATTTCGCACTGAATTGGGAACCTCGTAAATCGATGCTGGTGTGGCGTGTTCTCTACGGTAAGAACTCAAACGAGCCTGATCTGAGCGTCGTCGTAGACGCAACCACAAATAATTTCGTGCGAGTCGAAAAGTAGCTACCGTTTTTCTGCCGATTCTTTCTGTTCCAGCCGCGTTAAAGCTTTCTTGGCTTCCGGCGCATATTTTCCGTTGGAGGGAATCTTTAGATACTCCTGGTAGTTCTTAATTGCCTCGGCGTTCTGCCCTTCAGCATCGAGTGACTCAGCCAGGCGATACGTGGCAATGGCATCTCCCGGCTTATATATGAGTGCTTCCCGGAAGCGATCCTCGGCGGCACGGTAGTTCTTGCGCTTGAGATAGAACTCGCCTACTTCGATGTCCTTCAGTGCCTTATGAGGGTTCCAGGAGTGCATCTCCGTCACATCATCGAGGTCACTGTCGGGATGCTTGGCCGCATCGTCCTTCGGCGGGGCAATATCGATCTGCGTCTGCTTGCTTGAACTCTCGTTGGTGGACAACGGGGGAGCTTCTGCCGGCTGATCCGAGTCAGTGCGCGGAATGGGATCGGAAGTCTGCGGCTGCTGCTTCTTTGTCCCTGACGCACCGGAATCCTGGCCGGAGATGGCCAGTGAAAAAGCCGCCGTTAAGACCAGCAGGAGGAACATGCCGCGGAACATGATATGAAGATTTTATATCCGTTCGGGTGCCTCGGTTGTTCCCCATTTGCAACAAAATACCGGTCAGAGCTGCATCTTCTCTGTGACACCTGAGCATCGTATCTACAAACGGTGCTGGTAGTTAGCAGCCTCCGGTATGCGAAATCGAGTGGCGGTTTGAGAGCCGGCTGCCACCCACCGGTGCTGCGGGAAGGCTCCCGTGAAACTTTTCGATAGCCTGCATAAGTCAGTGCGAGCTCTGGCACGAGAGGTAAAGAGCGCGCACGTGCCGCCTCTTCTTGATGCTCCCAAACCATGCCGCATAGGCCTTGCTCTCGGAGGCGGATTTGCTCGTGGGCTGGCTCACGTCGGCGTGCTCAAGGCTTTAGACGAAGAAGGAATTACTCCGGATTTCATAGCCGGCACCAGTGTGGGTGCGGTGATCGGAGCAGCCTATTGCAGCGGGGTTTCTGCCAAGGAGTTGGAGGAGATCGCGGCAATTGTCCGCTTTAAGGATTTCGCTCGCTACACCATTTCCCGGTTCGGGCTATGCACGAATGACCGCATGACAGGCTTCCTGCAGCGCATTCTGAAGGTGAAGACCTTCGAGCAACTGCGGATCCCGCTGGCGGTGACTGCGACTGACTTCCTTACTGGAGAACCGGTTGTCTTTACACGCGGCGATCTGGTCGATCCGGTGCGCGCCAGCTGCGCATATCCCGGCGTATTTCTGCCTGTAAACGTAAATGGCAAAGTAATGGTCGATGGCCTGCTCGGTCACGCCGTGCCGGCTAGGCCGCTGAAGGAGATGGGAGCCGATCGCGTGGCAGCCGTGTACTTTGGCGCTCATTGGGTGCACCGGTATCCGCGGCACGTCCTCGAAGTAATCGGACAGTGTTTCTCCATCGTCCAGGCAAATATGTCCTGCTTGTGGCGGGCGCATGCTGATCTCCTGGTCGAGCCAGACGTAAGCACCTACTCGTTCGACGATTTCCATAAGGCGCTTGGCATCGTCAAGGTGGGATACGAAGCCGGAGTGAACGCCCTGCCCACCTTCCGCGCCTGGGCCGCGGAACGCGAGGCTTACCGGAAACACTGTCAGGAGATCCAGCAGAAAAACCTCACGATCGCCCCGACTGCGGCTATCAGCCAGCAACCAGTCCCCTTGGGATAATCGATACAGCTGCTTGCCGAGCCTCCTCCCTCAAACAGAGCTGTTCGAAATCGAACGACTTATGCCTGATTTCGACCAGATGCTTTCGCCTTTTCGCAGCAGCATCCTTGCTGAAATCAATCACTTAGAGCCGACCTGTAGTGGATGACCAAATGCATTTAATCCCGAGAATACTTGCTCCCAAGGAGTTGAATGGACAGCTTCCTCCAGGACGTTCGTTACGCGCTGCGGCAGTTGACCAAGTCCCCGGCGTTCACGGCAACAGCGGTCGTCACCCTCGCTTTAGGAATCGGTGCGAATACCGCCATTTACAGCCTGCTTGACCAGGTAATGCTGCGTAGCCTGCCGGTACAAGCACCCCAGGAGTTGGTAAGGCTGAACGCCACGGGTAGTGACCGAGGCCGGGTCAACGCGTACGGCGGAACTGACAAGGACTACTTCTCTTACCCGCTGTATCGCGACATACGCGACAAGAACACGGTGTTCAATGGCGTGCTAGCCACCGACCAGGTGCAGGTCGGAGTGCAGTGGCACAATCAGCCTGAGCTCGTGAATGGCGAGCTGGTGTCCGGGAATTACTTTGATGTGCTCGGGGTGAAGCCGGCCATCGGTCGTCTGTTCGTTCAGTCGGACGATCAGGCGCAGGAACGAAATCCGGTAGTCGTGCTTAGCTTCGGATATTGGCAGCGGCGTTTCGGCTCCGATCCCCGGGTCGTGAACGACAGCATTCTCGTCAACGGCCACCCGTTCACGGTGATCGGCGTGGCTCCGCCGAACTTCAGGAGCATTGTCGTCGGGCAGTCGCCGGATATCTTCGCGCCAATGATGATGAAGCCGCAGATCACACCTGGATGGAACGACCTTGAGGAGCGCCGCTCCCGCTGGCTCAACATCTTCGGTCGGCTCAAGCCTGACATGACGTTAGCGCAAGCCCAAATTGGGCTGGCTCCCCTCTGGCATTCCATTCGCGAAGACGAACTTAAGGCGATGCCGAACGCCACGCCTAAGTTCCGCGAAGGCTTTCTTAATAAGTCCCATCTGGATCTAATCGCTTCCGCTAACGGATTCTCTCCTGTGCGAGACCAACTTGGGACGCCGCTGATCATCGTTATGGGAATGGTCGGCGTGGTTGTCCTTATCGCCAGCATTAATGTCGCTGGATTGCTCCTGGTGCGGGCGGTGGGACGAGCTCGCGAAATGTCGGTTCGCTACGCTCTTGGCGCATCGCGCATGCGGGTGGTCCAACAACTCTTGATTGAAGGAGTTGTGCTGGGGCTCACCGGCGGAATTCTTGGGGTCGTACTTGCGCCAGGAATCAGCCAACTACTCCTCCACAAACTCTTCACCGATTCGACAGGCCAGATTCCCTTCTCGTCCTCGCTTGATCCGCGTGTCCTGGCCTTCAATTTCGGCGTCTCGATCCTGGCTGGCCTGCTCTTCAGTCTGGCTCCTGCGCTGCAATTCTGGCGTCCCAATCTGGTACAGACACTCAAAGAGCAGCTCACGACCTCGAGCGGCAACCAACTTCGACTTCGCCGAGGTTCGGTCGCGGTGCAGATGGGATTAAGCGTACTGCTGCTCTTCGGGGCTGGACTGTTTGTCCGCACGCTGCACAATCTCAAGAACGTCGATGTGGGGTTCGCAACTGATCATCTGGTCACGTTCGGGATCGAGCCTGGCTTCGCCGGCTACAAGCTCGACCAGAATCCTGAGCTCTACAACCGCATCATGGAGACGCTGTCCGCAATGCCCGGCGTTCGCTCCGCGGCAGCTACCAGTGATCCCGAATTGGCCAACAACGACTCGCGCAGCAGCATTGGCATTCCCGGATACACACCTGGCGAGAACGAGCGGATGAACGTTGAATGGGCGGAGATCAGCCCAGGATACTTTCAGACGCTAAACATTCCTTTTGTGGCGGGCCGGGACGTAACCGACCAGGATGCCGGAACATCGGCGAAGATCGCGCTGGTGAACGAAGCGTTTGCTCGCCGGTATTTCGGTGATGCGCAGCATGCTATCGGACGCAACTTCGCTCGCGGCGGAGCGCCGGAAGACAAACCAGACTTCCAGATCGTTGGCGTGGTAAAAGATGCCAAGCATGGCAGCCTCCGCTCCGAGATCCAGCCTACCGTATTTGTCCCGTACACGCAGGCGGATCCAAAGCGCGGAGTCACCTACATGCAGTTTTACATTCGCACCTGGCAGCCTCCGGACCAGTCGATGAACACTATTCGTGGTGCCATGCAGAATCTCGACTCCAAGCTTGTGTTGGATTCACTGCGAACGATGGATACTCAGATCAACAGTGATCTGACTAACGAAAGCATCATTGCATTCTTGGCTGTCAGCTTTGGCGTGCTTGCGACCTTCCTCTCCGCAATTGGACTCTATGGAGTGCTGGCGTTCTCAACCAGCCAACGCACCCGAGAGATCGGCATCCGAATGGCTCTGGGAGCAAGCAGGAGTTCCGTAGTCGGAATGATCTTGCGCGAAGTGCTCTGGCTGATAGGCATCAGCATCACCGTGGCCTTGCCAACCGCGCTCCTGCTGGGACGTTATTTGCGCAGTCAGCTCTATGGAGTCTCAAGCGTCGATCCACTAACGCTATCCAGTGTGGTGATGATCGTGGCTGCGGTGGCCATGCTGGCGGCCTTCATTCCCGCCAGACGCGCGGCTGGCGTGAATCCAACCAAGGCTCTGCGCTACGAGTAGCACATGCTGCCATTGGCAGCACAACGACACATGAAAAGGTGTGCTAACTAGGTGTATGGTGCCGATGCGCGCGCGCGAAGAGGTCGTCTCACTCTGGCGTTTGTCGAACCCGCGTACGAGTATGACCCGGATGCTATCGAGGCACAACGAACTGTTGCGTCCCATTTAGGGATAGCACGCGTAGGAGAATCTCCAAATTTTGCCAGCGTTCCCGCGGCGCGCTTAGAAAGGGGCCGATGATGGAGGTGCTCTACCGATGTTGCTGTGGGCTGGATGTTCATAAGAGAGCATCACAGCCTGTGTGCTGTGGGCGGAGGCGAAAGGCCGCCGCAGAGAGAAGCGGCTTTTGGAACCTTCACCCAGGATTTGTTGAATTTATTGGACTGGCTGAAGCAATGCGGCGTCACGCACGTTGCCATGGAATCGACCGGAGTGTACTGGAAGCCGGTATGGAACATATTGGAAGGACAGCTAGAGCAGGTGCTGCTGGTCAATGCGCAACACATTAAAGCGGTCCCCGGGCGCAAGACCGATCAGAAGGACAGTGAATGGATTGCGGATCTGCTGCAACATGGGCTCCTGCGCGGCAGCTTCGTGCCTCCACGACCGACGCGTGAGCTGCGGGATTTAACCCGATATCGCGTCAGCCTGGCGGAAGAGTGTAACCGTATTTCCAACCGCATCCAGAAGGTGCTGGAAGATGCAAACATCAAACTGGCATCGGTGGCGAGCGATGCGCTGGGCGCTTCGGGACGGGCCATGCTCGAGGCCATCGTAGCGGGAGAAGAGGACAGCGGGAAGCTGGCGGAAATGTCCAAGGGGCTGCTGCGCAACAAACTTGAGCTACTGAAGCAGGCACTGGAAGGGCGCATCACCGAACACCATCGTTTCATGCTGGGACAACTGCTGGAGGATCTGCGGCATGCCGAAGCCAAGATGGCGAAGATCGAAACCGAGATCGATAGACGCATGGGCCCTTTCGCGGAAGCGGTCACACGGTTGAAGACGATCCCGGGAGTCGATCGAGTGACCGCGTGGGGCCTGCTGGCGGAAATCGGGTTTGATCTAAAACAGTTTCCCAGTTCGGCACACCTGGCGTCCTGGGCAGACTTATGTCCCGGCAATCATGAGAGCGCCGGAAAACGACTCAGCAGCAAAACGCGTAAGGGTAGTCACACCTTGCGGCGCTGTCTCTGTCAGGCGGCATGGGCGATTACACGGCAGAAGAAGCACTACCTTGCAGCGCTCTACCATCGCTTGGCTGCGCGGAGAGGAGGAAAACGAGCAGTCATTGCTGTCGCCCACGCCCTTCTCGTGATGGCATATCACATGTTGCTGCGCAAACTAGACTACCGCGAACTCGGACCCGATTATTTCGATCGGCTCAATCAGCGGCACATCACCAACGTTCTCGTTCGCAGGTTGGAACGTCTTGGACACAACGTGCTCCTTCAGCCCGCGACAGAGGTATTTTCGTAGGAGGAGTGACCCATGCTGCTTCGCAGCACAACGACGCATGAAAAAGTGTGCTGTTAAGAGTATGGTGCCGATGAGCGCGCGCGGAGAGGCCGATTTACTCTGGCGTTTTCCAACCCGCGTACGAGTGTGGACCGGACGCAGATGAGGCACAACGAACGGTTGCCTCGCGATAAGGGATAGCACGCGTAGGAGAATCTCCAATAATGCAAGCGTCCCCCGGGCAAGACCGACCAGAAGGACAGTGAGTGGATCGCTGATCTGCTGCAGCATGGATTGCTGCGCGGTACTTTGTGCTGAAAATGGACGTGGATTTCGTGCTGTCAAACTCACCTTAACAGCACAGCAAACGTTTGATCAGACTCGAGCCACAGAGGCCATAGTCGCCGTTAACTGTTCTATGGGAGGAAACGAGGTGGGTTTGAGAAGAGTTTGTTCAGGTGGCTGGATTCCTGTTTGATACGCATTCACGAATGTCTCAAGCGCAAGGCCTGCAGTTGGAGGCAGCACGATGGAGGCAGTCAGAATTCCTTTTCTCACGCGCTCTTGCCCGATTTCGCCGGAGGCATCACAGCCGGTAAATGGCATGTCTGCACGGAGCAGTCCTTCTTCTTCCATAGCTTTTCTGGCGCCGAGAGCCATAGCGTCATTCTGGGAGCACACCAGATCGATCTGACTTTGTCGCGATGTCGAAAGGCTAAGCCACTGTTTGGCTGCGCGATAGCCGCTCTCTTCAGTGAAGCGTCCACGGATCATTCTTAGCTGCACGTTGGCCGGCTTCACCGTCTGAATGCCATGAGTCCGCTCGTCGGCGGAGAAATTTCCCGAGGAGCCCCGGATGTACAACACCAGTCCTCCTTGCGGCAGGAGAGCCGCTAGCTGGCGCGCCTGAATGCGGCCGACTTCCCTCTGATCAACTGTCACGCAGAAGCTCGGCGCTTTGCTGGAGGCGCGCAATGCCGACAGATAATCGACTTCGCGGTTGACGATTGCCCATCCTATTCCGGCTGATGCAGCGGCATGCGCTACCTGAGTAAGACCTGTCCCTGCCGGATGACAAATGATGGCGTCGGGACGAAGATTGGGAGCCGCCTGAATGGCGTCGAGCAGTTGTTGCCCTTGCTGAATTGCATCGCCATCGGCGTAGATGACTTCAACATCCGCCCCGAACCTGGCGCCTACCTGCTTGGCTCCGCTGGCCTGCTCACGCTGATACTCGTTGTCATCACTGATCAGGGAAACCAGGAATTTGAGCTTTTTCATATGTTCCCAGCGAGTACTGCGAAAATCATAGGTCAGTTCTGCACTTGTGCGAACGTTACTGTGGTGATGGATTCGAGCCGGAAAGTGATATCAGGACGGTAAAGAAGGAGACCGTACGCGAGCTGGCAAGCTCATGCCTTTGAACGGATTCAACTCTCCATAAATTCATGCACTCTCGCGACGAGCGAAAAGCGTTTTCCTTTAAGTTGCATATTTCTGCATAGCCCTCGGCAGACAAACGCGGCTGGGATCGTAAACCTCTTACTTTCAGAAGCTTAAGCGGATAGAATGTGGGCTTGCGCATGCAATTCTGCGACGGCGGAGCCAGAAACCATGCGCCTGCTTCTTCCCGTTTTCGTACTCGCTATGGGTACTTGTGCAGTGAGCCAGGACATAAACCACCCAGCTGTAGCCCGCGCTACTTCGGAATACTTCCAGACCCGCGGCACGAAACCCGCCGACTCCGACTCCGGAAAACTGTATTCGGCCGAGCTTTCACCCAGCCTGAAGTCCGACGAGGCGGCGCTAAGTGGCGCACCGGTGTCGAGCGCGCTAGCGGCGACCACTGTCGAACCGGTGTACCGCTTGGAGCGGCCCGTTAGGCAAAACCGCGTGCCGGAATCGCACATGGATCATCGTCGGGCGTGGCTGCTGTTGACCGCCACCCAACATAGCAGTGCGATATTCGACGCATGGTCCACACGTCAGGCGCTCTTGAGCGGCCACGGATATGAGCGCGACGTGCTGGTCAGACCGTTTGCCAACTCCGACGCCATTTATCCGGCACTCCAGGTCGTCCCGATAGGTCTGGATTTTCTTTCGCGCAGAATGCTGCGCAGCTCGAACTCCTTCAGTCGAAGGACGTGGTGGGTGCCACAAGCAATTGCAACTACGGGCTTCGTGTGGTGTGGTACACGTAACCTGCGTGTAGCTAGGTAAAAATTCGTTTCAGTCCATCGGTTACATTTAGTGAAAGCCTGGGTACCGGAGTTCATCCATCGCAACTCCCAGAGCAGGGCAAGCCCGTTTGAGGTTGCTTGTTGGCTTACGGTTTGAACTCTCAACACAATCAACACTCAAACAATTGAATGAAGGCAAATTACCACATTGGCGTCGTCGGCGCCGGCATCGTTGGCTTGTCCACCGCCTTTCAATTAGTGCAGAGCTTCCCGCAGCTCTCAGTAGCTGTATTTGAAAAAGAATCCGAGATAGCTGCTCATCAGACCCGGCACAACAGCGGAGTAATTCATTCCGGCATCTACTATCGTCCTGGATTGCTAAAGGCCAAACTCTGCGTCTC
>DATLKS010000821.1:0-1512 GCA_035538255.1 Terriglobales bacterium | reverse complement strand
CTGACGCCTGCGGCAGGATTCGACCACGAGTGCCGCACACCCGAAGACGATATTTGGAAGAACAATCCGGGCACGGACCGAGATCCTCGCGTGGCGGCAATCGTCAACTGGTTCGGCATTGCCGACGTGCTGGACGAGCTTCACGGGTCAAACGCTAAAGGGTATGCCGTTGGCTGGCTGGGCGATCAGCCCAATGCTGATGAATTGGCAAAACGCCTGTCGCCCATCAACTACGTGAATCACAATGTTCCTCCCATCGTGACCATACATGGCGACAAAGATGAACTCGTGCCTTATTCGCAGTCGGTGCGTCTGCACAAGGCGCTTAGTGCTGCCGGCGTGCCCAACCTGCTCTATACCGTGGCCGGGGGCAATCATGGCGGATTCTCTGCTCAGGAAACGCAAAAGATTTGGGCGACGATTCGTCACTTCCTTCAGCAGAATGTCAAGGGGTTGGGCGACTCAACATTCACCAAGTGAGAACGGCCTAGGGTCGTTACAGTTCGCTTTTTTTCGCACACTGACTGCTTACCGGAGTACCGATCTATTGCCGGGGCAAAATTCGCGCGCTGTTGCATGGACTCAGCCGGCGTTCCCTTGAACGCCTTTTCTCCGCGTGATAGAACCAACTGTTTGCCCACACGAATGAAAATCTTATTCGCAGGTCCCAAGTGTTGAGAGCGGCCTTTATTGCTCTCTCGGAAAACCGCTCATTGCGACATCTGGCCGAAAGCTCTTCCCTTGGACATCGTATTTCAGCACGTTTCGTGGCCGGCACCACGGTCGAGCAAGCTCTGAAGGCCACGCAAGAGACAAACGCGCTCGGCATGAGCGTAAGCCTGGACAATCTAGGCGAGAACGTCACCAACGCCCACGAAGCGCAGCACAGCGCCCTGCTCTACCACGAATTACTCGACCAGATAAGCGAGCGCAGGCTCGACGCCAACGTGAGTCTCAAGCTGACTCATATGGGCCTCGATGTCGATCAAAAGCTTGCTACGGATATTGTGTCGTCGCTGGTGGAACACGCGCGCCACAAACAGAACTTTGTGCGTGTGGACATGGAAGGATCGCCCTACACTCAGCGCACATTGGACCTGGTTCAGAGCATTCATTCCCAGAATGGCAATCGAGGAAAAGTTGGCGCGGTGATTCAGGCTTATCTACGGCGCAGTGAAGAGGACGTTCGCAAGCTCGTCTCGCAAGGCATTCGCATCCGCCTCTGCAAAGGAGCTTACAAAGAGCCGGCCGAGATCGCCTTTCCTGAAAAGTCCGACGTCGATGCCAATTATGTGCAGCTGATGAGGATCCTGCTCAAGAGCGGCATCTATCACGGCATCGCTACACACGATGAAAGGATGATTGAGGCGACCATCCGGTTCGCCCAGGCTGAAGATATCCTCGCCAGCGCATTCGAGTTTCAGATGCTCTACGGAATCCGCCGCGACCTGCAGCGCGAGCTAGTCAAGCAAGGCTGGCGCATGCGCGTCTATATTCCATTTGGCACGGAAT
>DATLKS010000820.1:0-1752 GCA_035538255.1 Terriglobales bacterium | reverse complement strand
GAGCGAAATGGCGCGCTCTTTGGAGTGCTGGCTCGAAGTGTGTGCAATCAACTCCTTGACAACGCCGAAGCCTTCATAGATGTCATCCCTGGGCGCACAAGGAGCCAGGGATTGTGTTGAAGCCGCTGGTGCGCGCCGGGGCGCTACGGTCACAGGTCTGACTAAACTGCTGTACGAGGTCCTGCCGGCCTCAATCCCTTAGCTCAGCCTGTGACCTGTTCCGCTCCTGTTTCCAAGAGGGTATATCTGCCCATCAACAACATGCCAACTGCTGTTCGTTACTGCAACAGAAAGCAGATTCCCCGCGCGGCAAACCCGACTATGGCGTCAACTATGTCCTTGCGACGCCGCGAGGAAATGACAGTTCTTAGGCCTAAAAACCAACGCTCCTGCTAGTTATCGAATCGGTTTACGCTCTCTCTGAGAATGCTTTATCTCTGATTGATGATCGAAGCCAGATAACCAGCACCAAAGCCGTTATCGATATTCACGACCGCCGTATTTGGAGAGCATGAGTTCAGCATGCCAAGCAGCGCGGCAAGGCCGCCGAACGATGCGCCATATCCCACGCTGGTAGGAACGCAGATAACCGGCGCGGCTACGAGTCCGGCAACCACGCTGGGCAGTGCTCCCTCCATGCCGGCACAGACAATCAGAACTCGCGCACGGCTCAGAAGATCACGCTGCGAAAGCAGACGATGCAAGCCGGCAACTCCGACGTCGCAGAGTTGCTCAACCTCATTGCCCATGAGATCGGCCGTGACCGCGGCTTCTTCGGCCACCGGTAGATCGCTGGTTCCGGCACAAATAACGGCGACGAGACCGTAGCCGCGGTTCTCCTGATTGCGGCGCAGAACGATGCATCCCGAGGTAGGATGGAATTCCGCTTCTGGGACACGCGACTGTACGGCCGCAAACTTCTCTCGATCAGCGCGGGTTGCAAGCACGTTGCTATTGCGCGCTGCCATTCGCACAAAAATCTCAGAAACCTGCTCCGGAGTTTTGCCCGCCGAGTAGATCACCTCCGGCATTCCAACGCGCAGCGGACGGTGATGATCGATCTTGGCAAAGCCAAGATCTTCAAAAGGAAGATGACGTAATCGGGTTATTGCTTCTTCAGGCGAGAGCTGGGAATCGCGAACCTGTTCGAGCAGCTTGAGAAGTGCGCTCGCGTCCATTGCTCAGGCGACGTGCGACTTCGTGCTCAGGGACTTAATGCCCTCGCCGGAAGGGGAAAGGGAGGGTTGAGCTTGCGTAAAATACGAGCTGATCGCCTGCTGCTGAACTTCTTTCAGCGGAACCGAGTTGGCCTCTGCGATGCGACGGCAGTCCTCGTATTCAGGTGCGAAGTTAGTTACTTTGCCGTTCAAGCGAGACTCTTTCACTCGAATCATTCCCCACTTCGTGTTGACGGGAATGATCACTCGTTCCAGGCAATCCCGCCGCTCGCGTCGCGTTCGAATCCCCATCGTGCTGGTTTCGGTAAAGAGAATCTCGCGCATGGTCGAGGCGACTTCTTCGTCGCAGAGCACGGTCAGCAGCGATCCGGGACGATTTTTCTTCATCTGTGCCGCCGTCACGAATACATCAAGCGCGCCTTCGGCGAGCAGGCGCTCGGTAACATATCCCATTACCTGTGGACTGAGATCATCGATCGTGGTTTCAAGTACGGTAACTTCCTGCTGTGAATCATCACGACTTACAACCTGTGTCGCACTAACCAATTCGCCCACAGAGATTCTCAGCACATTC
>DATLKS010000819.1:0-1615 GCA_035538255.1 Terriglobales bacterium | reverse complement strand
GAGTTGCCCTGGAACAAGAGTACGGCGCCATCGACTGGATTCGCCAGCGCACCACCTAACAGAGTTCACCGCGCTCACTCGCCTTCCAAGCCTTCTCGAGGTGTGCATCGCGAAACTCCGCACGCCTGGAAACGTAGTCGTCACCGACCTCGTAGAATAAAAGATAATGCATTTGAATATTCCAGCCTCTTTCCTGTGTCTTTCGGTTTCCGCATCCCCTATTGTCAAACTTCCTACCAGCCGTGCGGATCCGTCTCCTTACCGGTCATGATGGCAAGTAATTTCAGACATCCTGACCTCCAAGGAAATTAACAAGAGCCGAGTTTGTAAATCAGGCGTAGGTCTGTGCCCGGGAAAATGGTCTCGGTCGCGCTGAGTTCGTCGCAGAGACGGAGAAGCGCCTGATCATGAGCCGCCTGCGTGAGATGATGCAGACGCACGGTCAAGGTCTTTTTATCCGCATCCGGAAGCAGGTCCGCTTCGGTGCTGTAGATCTGGCGGAGCAAGGCACGCGTATCATCTCCCCGACTCATGGATTCGCGCAGTAGGGAAGCCATGCTGGTCTCGGCGCGATAACTGATCAGCTTGATGGTGTCGAGAAAGTGTTTGCGCTCCGGGAGCAGGCGAGAGAAACGCTCTGCTTCCGGCAA
Organism: Terriglobales bacterium; assembly: GCA_035538255.1. Taxonomy (GTDB): domain Bacteria; phylum Acidobacteriota; class Terriglobia; order Terriglobales; family Acidobacteriaceae; genus Gp1-AA112. Next base: position 965 of record DATLKS010000819.1, on the reverse strand, counting down.
CTCTCCGACGGTAACATGATGCGCGGTTTGCTTACGCTGCAGTTTTATTTGGTCCAACTGTTGGCCGAGGTGTTCGATTCCCTCCTGTAACTGAGCTTTTTTCTGCTGGTAGCGGGTCACTTCCGATTCCGATAGCTCGCCTTGCAAACCCTGAGCCGCAAACTGAACCAACAGGCGTTGGCGCTTACCCGTCAGGGTACGGACTTGGCTGTCGAGCTGGCGCCAGGCCGGGTTGACCACCCGCACCGAATCAGGAACAGCTTCCGTGCCATACTCCACTAACCGATCCAGGCCATAGTGTTCCCGCATATATTTGAAGAAGTTTTCCTGCGACCATCGAGCGAACATCGAGGCGGCCAGGCGGGTGTAGTCGGCCTCATAATCGGTGCTCAGGATTGCCGTCTGCTTGCCGCCGGCGGAAAGCTTGCGCACTTGCCGCACCCACAGGCCGTTGCTCAACCGGGTTCCGCGCTCGGCCAGCTTCATACGGACTACAGCGCCCCCGCCCAACTCTACCGTCTGCTCGCCGAACTCTTCCGCCGGCCAGTCCTCCCCCGGATATTTGTGATAGGTCACTACCGCGATTCGTTTGGCCTGCATCTCCGCGAACAACTCCGGACTGTAGGCCTCCCGGTCGAACACCAGGGTGAAACGATGCTGCCGGGGATTACCCTCCATCCGCTTCTGCCTTTCGGGGGAAAGTGGAGCGTGTCGTTCCAGAAACGGCACCAGATCGTTGCGCAGGGTAGCGATCAGCCCGGGGTCGACTTCCTTGTTGATATAGAAGAACGGCTGGCCATCCATGGCGTGGATCCAGTAATCGGTCGTGGCCCGCATACACAACCGTTCCCGCGCCACGTAATGCCGGGGCAGCGCGGTCAGGTCTCCGTGATAGACGCGCACGTGACCATCGGCATAGAAGACCAGGTCGCTTGCGGATGGGCGGGCCATCCACTCCCGGGCCA
>DATLKS010000818.1:0-4166 GCA_035538255.1 Terriglobales bacterium | reverse complement strand
AAACATCGGCCGGATTGGGTGCAGACAGCCCCAATCTGGAGCTCGGGTCGGAACGACTACATCCAGTTCTGCCTTGCGCAGAACATTCCCACATTAGTCTGGGCGGCGAATCTCGCCGACCTCGAACTGCACACCTCTCTGTCGCGTGCAAAGAAAATTGAAGAGCCTACGATGATGGTCTTCGATCTCGACCCGGGACCACCGGCGGATATCGTTCTATGCTGTCAGGTCGGGCTGTGGCTGCAGGATATTTTCGAGCGCTTCGATCTAAAGGCGTTTGCTAAAACCTCGGGCTCCAAGGGCCTGCAAATGTACGTGCCGTTGAACACGCCCGTCACGTACGACAACACCAAGAGCTTTTCGCGTGCTTTAGCCCAGTTGCTCGAACAGGAGCTTCCGGACCTTGTAGTGTCTGACATGAAGAAGTCCCTCCGCACCGGCAAAGTCTTTGTTGACTGGAGCCAAAATGATGTTCACAAAACGACGGTGAACGTCTATTCGCTGCGTGCCAGGGAGCGGCCGACGGTCTCTACGCCTGTGACCTGGGAAGAGGTGGAGAAGTGCCTTAAGAAAAAGGACCCAAATCTCCTGGTCTTTGACTCGGCACAGGTGCTCGCGCGCGTGGTAGAAATGGGCGACATCTTCGAACCCGTACTCACACTCAAGCAGCGCCTGCCGAACGTAGGAGAGTTCGGTGAGCAGCCGGAGACGAGTCAAACTAAGAGTGCCCGTGGACAGAAATCAAAGTCCGCGACCCCGAGCAAGACGCCTGCACGAAAGAGAGCAGCTCCCTCGCGTCCGGCTCAGCGGACGAAGCACGCGAGCTAATTGAATCTAACTCCTGGCTTGCTGTCTTGCGATCGCGCGCTTGAGTGTGAGATCAAGGGCGGCTTTGGCTGTTTGGTAATCGGCCTCGGAAATTTTGCCCTGCAGCCGCTCGGTTTCCAATTGAAACAGTTCCTCTTTTATTGCCTCAAGAAGAGCTCCGCGGCTTGACGTTGATCCGGAAGCGAGCGCAGCGATATTGGGAGCTGCTGCCCCAGATGTGCCGGAATGTGGCTTTTGATTGACCACAACGATCGCGCCTACAACGAGCGCTGCGGCGAGACCTCCGATAATCCACCAGCGATAGGCGTGGAGCGGATCTGGTGTTTCCTCAGGACGGCCAAGACCGCCCCCAGGACGATTGTCAGGTCCGGCCGGATTGTCGGTGCTTGCAGACTGCTGGCCATCTGAGTTGTCACCCTGAGCGTCGCGAGGGATCTGCCCAGTGCCAGAAACGGAAAAGGAGATCTGTTTGCCCGCGGCGACGTTGTGAGCCACGTAGATGCTCATCCCCTTTTCCTCGCCACTGCTTGCGAATAACGAGGTGTCACCTTTGAAGTCCATGCTCTTTGGCAGCATGACAACCAGGTCTTCCGTCGGAGCGAAAATTTGGGGCTGGAATTTGAAGCTGCCGGAATATGGCAGGTGATAGCTCACCTGGAACTTGGTCTCGCCCGGGCGAATAGGAAAAACATAAGCGTAGCGGTTCTTCTCGCCAGTCGGTACGGGAGCAGAGTTTACCGGCATACCGCCGGGACCCGCCGCAAGCGAGCCATCGATGACTGCGCCTTCCGGCAGACTCAGCTCGAAGCTGCGGTCGCTCATTTGCGTGCGTGGTGGATTGGAGTTGTTCTGGATAACAAACAATTCGGCAACTTCCAGCTGTCCATTTTCGGTTTGAACGCGCGTAATGTCGGCACGGCCGCTTACGCCCTGAACCTTCTTGCCCGCGTCGTACACATCCACCTGGACCGATGTTGTACCTGCCGGCGCAGGCTTGAAGTAGTTCACGCCCTGATGCGTGACACGCACCAGATGCTGACCTCCGTCGTCTGGAATAGCGAGCGTGAACTTGCCTTGAGCATCGGTCTTCGTGCGCGAGGCTTCCTGCATGCCTTCGGACAACTTCAGCAGCACGACGTCGTCACCCGCCGAAGCTTTGCTCAAGGTTTTGTTAGTGACTGTACCGGTGAGATCAGCGGCCACAGCCGCTGCCATTAAGAGCAATAGGACATTGCAAAGGTGGATAAGGCACTTAAGCATTCTCGCCGCGTTTGTAGTCATTGATATTCCGGAATATTCCCAAGTATTGTCAGAACGACAAATTCATAATGGAAGCCGGAGCTATGCGGTCTCGCTAAACGGCATGTGCAGTCTCTTGCAAGGCCGCGATCTCCGCCAGAATCTCGGCTGCTTCGGCTTCGAGAGAGCCGCGCAGCGACTCGTAATCTGCGGCAGGATACTTGCCCGCCTTGTAATCGAAATTCAAATCGCGCAAGTTCTCGTAAACCACCTGCTTGCGTTCTTCGAGATGCGCGAGCCGCGACTTGTCAGTTACCCGCTCGGACACAACTCCGGGTGCGAACACATACAGAAGCAGTCCGGCTGTAAACAAAACGCAGGCGGTCGCGATCACAGCTCCGTCTCCTTGCGCGCCTGTTCACGATACTTTTCGAGAGCGGACGGAGTCGCAGTTGTAACCGCAACCAGCCGCTGCTCTTTCCAATTGCGAATCACCATCGCAGCAGCAAGTGTTCCGACGAAGAGGACGGCAAAGGGCATGATCCACGCCAATCTGTCGAATCCGCGTCCGGTGGGAGCGGCCAGCACCGTGTTGCCGTACTCGCGCACAAAAGATTGGATAACGTCGTCATCGTTGCTGTCGTTTTGCACGGCGGCCGCGAGTTGCTCGCGCATCTTGTCGGAGTACGTGCAGCCCACATGATTGCAGTCGAGCAGTATTTGGTTGCATCCACAGACACACATCATGCGGTGGCCGAGGTCGGTGAAGCGCACGCGATCGCCGCTCGCGCCCAGCAGCGACACTGCGCAGACAATCGTTAGAAGGCTGACTCCCCAGTGCTTCATCAGTCGCCTGCCTCCACTGGCTCAGATTTAATCGGCAGCGATACCGTGAGCTCTCGGACCCGTTGCGGCTGCACAACGGCTGCTGCCATCGGAGGAATCATCGCGACCACAGTTCCGACAATCAGGACCCATACGCCTGTCCAAACCCACATAACCAGCGGGTTGATGAAAACCTTGATGATAGGTTTGTCAGTATCAAAGTTCTTGCCGGCGTAAATTACGTAAAGATCTTCCTTCGGAGTGGAGTGATTGGCTACGATGGTGTCCGGCTGCTGGCTGGCTTTGAAGAACTTCTTCGCCGGAAACATCTGCCCGATCGGCTTCCCGTTTTTGTACACATTCAGAATCGCATACTCGATCGTGTAGTTGGGGTTGTCTTCCTGCGTGTAGTTATCGCAGACGAGCGTGTATGGGCCAATCTGCAGTTTGTCGCCGAAGCCCATCTCCTGCTCTTTTTGTTGATTAAACGCCGCACCGGAAAGACCGATCACAATCACGACTACACCCAAGTGCACGATGTACCCACCGTAGCGCCGGGTATTCCTCCGGGTGAGCGTCACCATCGAGGCAAGCAGATTCTGCCCGGTATGGCGGGAGATCACGCGTCCGCCGCGGATGAACTCTGATGCGACCGCCGCAATCACCAGCGCAGCCAAGGAAATCGCCATCAGTGAATAGAAGTGGGCCGCCTCCTGCCAGGGACGCACTCCCACTGCCATCAGCACAATCGCTGTCATCACCGACACAATCGCCGGGATTGCGAAGTTGCGTTTCAAACTTGCCCACGACGTGCTTCGCCAAGCCAGCAGCGGTCCAACCGCAGTGAGTAGCAGCAGGAACATCGCAATCGGAATGTTTACGCGATTGAAAAATGGAGGCCCAACTGTGACCTTGTGTCCCTGAATCCACTCAGAAAGAATCGGGAACAACGTGCCCCACATCACCGCAAAGCAGGAAGCCAACAGCACCAGATTCTGAAACAGGAAACTTGATTCGCGCGACAACAGAGACTCGAGCCGGTGCTCGCTGCGCAGATGGTCGCGGTTACGAATGTAGAAAAACAAACAGACTACAAAAATGACGGCTAGAAAGCTGAGGAACCAATCGCCGATCGAAGACTGCGCGAATGCATGCACGGAGCTGACTACACCGCTACGAGTAAGAAAAGTTCCCACGATGGACAGCATGAAGGTGCAGAAGATCAGCCATACGTTCCACGTCTTCAGCATGCCGCGCTTTTCCTGCATCATGAC
>DATLKS010000817.1:0-3661 GCA_035538255.1 Terriglobales bacterium | reverse complement strand
TTTTGTTTTCAGACATGTGTGATTCCAAAACTGCACCTCTGTGCTATCGCTGCGATTACCAAAGTGACTTATCCATCCGGGTTAGTCAGCCCGAATTTCCCTTAATTTAGAAATACTTAGCTGATTCTTCCAGAGGCGCCGTGGTGTGCCCGCAGGTGGAGTGTCTTCGGTTGCCGGTTCGGTCATCAGCTTGTGCGTTGCTCGGCGTGCGCGATCTGCGCGTCTGCTATAGCGCAGGTGCAGAGTCTCGCACCGCAGTCAATGGAATCAGTTTTGAGGTTCGAGCAGGTGAAATTGCCGGGATGCAGGGACGTTCCGGTTGCGGGAAGACGACGACTGCATTGGCGATACTAAAACTGCTGCCCCGAGATGCACGCGTGAACGGATCGGTGCTCTTCGAAGGCAAGGACCTCCTGAAGTTGAGCGAATCCGAACTGCGAGCAATTCGTGGTAAGCAGATTTCTATCATTTATCAGGAGCCGACACTCGCGCTGAATCCGGTGATGTGCGTTGGTGATCAGATCGCAGAGCTTCTTCGGGCACACAGCTCAGTCAGCTCAAAGCAGCGCAGAGACGAGGCAGAGCAAATGCTGGAGCGGATTCAGCTCGATCCTTGCCGATACTACAGAGCATATCCGCATGAGCTTAGTGGTGGCGAGCGGCATCGCATAGTCCTCGCTCAGGCTCTCGTCTGCCGGCCAGCTCTGGTAATTGCGGACGAACCGACGGCTGGGCTCGATCCTGCTTTGAAGATGCAGATCCTCGATCTCATTCGTGGCCTGAGGCAGGATCTTGGCACGGCGTTTTTGCTCATCAGTCACGATCATGCGGTCACTTCCGAATTTCCGGACAGAATCATCGAAATGCCAAACAACACAGAGCGGGCGACTGCTCCGGTGTGCGTGGAGGCCGTATCCCGGCGCGGGACTCGTGCAGTCGCACCGAACTCAGCACTGATGTCAGTGCGGAATTTGAGCAAATGGTATAGCCCGCGCGGACTGTTCAGTGGCAAGCGTCGCGAGAAGCACGCCCTCGATTGCGTGGATCTCACTCTTCCTGCTGGCGCCCTGGTGGGCCTTGTCGGTTCTTCCGGATGTGGGAAATCTACGCTTGCCCGTTGCTTGTCTCTGCTCGAAGATGCGGATGAAGGCGAGATTCGCTTCAAAGGCAAAGACCTGCGCGCACTCACACAGCGTGAATTGCGCGCTTATCGTCCTCGGCTGCAATACGTCTCTCAAGATCCGGCAGCGGCGCTCAATCCGCGCCTCACAGCGTCAGCGGCCATCGGGGAGCCGCTCCTGATTCAAGGTATCGGGGATAAACAAGAGAGGTCGCGGCGAGCAAGGGAATTAATGACACAGGTAGGACTCGATCCACTATTCGCCGATCGCTCATGCCACGAATTCAGCGGCGGACAAAAACACAGAATCGCGATCGCCCGTGCATTGGCACTCGAACCGCAGCTTTTAATCTTTGACGAATCGCTCTCCGGCCTCGATGCAGAGACGCGGCGCGGCATTCTGACACTCCTTTATGAGCTGAAACAAACGCTTGGCATCACTCAGGTTTTGATCTCGCATGATCTCGATTTGGTATCGGCAGTCGCCGACAGCGTTGCCGTAATGCTGCGCGGCCGGATCGTTGAGCACCTCCCGGGCGACAGGCTGCCGGCGAACCGCGAACACTGGTCGACAGAGCGCCTGATGCACGCAGAATCAGCATGCGATCTTATGTCGATGGAGAGCGAATGAAAGCCGCCCGCTATTTCGAGCGTCGTTTGGTGCACTCGGGCATGTTGTTGCTCGCAATTTCGTTGCTCGTTTTTGGTATCTCGCAACTGGCTCCAGGTAGCTTTCTCGACGAACTGAAGCTCAATGCACAGATTTCCTCCCAGACGACTGAAGCCCTGCGCGTTCAATATGGACTCGATCAGCCGCTCAGAGTGCGGTACTTCCGATGGCTAAAGTCTGCAGTTGGGGGCAACTTCGGCTATTCGCTCGCGTACAACCTCCCGGTAAGCAAGCTGCTTTGGAGCCGGACGCGCAATACCCTCCTGCTGGGATCATCGGCGATGCTTCTCGGCTGGTTTGTTGCTCTTCCTCTCGGGGTTTGGAGCGCTTACAAGCCTTCGGGATGGCACGATCGTCTCTCCACCGGAATTTCAATCGTTTTGCTGGGAACGCCTGAGCTGGCGCTTGGCCTGCTATTCATTCTAGTTGCCGCCCGTTTTGGGAATTTTCCGGTAGGTGGAATGACCTCTGCAGTGCAAAACAATATCGTCGGCATGACAGGCGATGTCCTTCACCATCTGATCATTCCCGCCGCAGTCCTCGCGCTGGCTTCGGCGCCGATTCTATTCCGCCACACGCGGGCAGCAATGCTCGAAGCATGGAATTCTCCCTTTGTTACTGCCGCCCGAGGACACGGAATTGGAGATCTACGCCTGCTCGTGTGTCACGCCTTACCGACGGCGCTCAATCCATTAATTTCATTGTTCGGACTGTCGCTTGCCGCGCTCTTTAGCGGCTCGTTCTTAGTAGAGGTTATTTGCGGCTGGCCTGGGCTCGGCCCCCTGTTTTTGGAGGCAATCTACACGCGCGACTTCCAAGTCGTAGTAGCTGTCGTGATGCTTTTCTCCGTCTTTCTGATGGTTTCGACTCTGCTCGCTGACTTGCTTTTGTACGCGGCGGATCCGCGTGTGAGGGCAGAATGCTGACGCGCAGGCGAGCTCTGGTCATCTTTCTTGTCTTCCTTGCGGCAAATGGATGCTTAATGAGTGCCGGATTCCTCGCGCCATACGCAGCCATTGAACAACATCGTGATTTCGCATACGCTCCGCCGACTCGTTTACATTTTGTCGATGCCAAGAGTGGCTTCCACCTCCGTCCGTTTGTATATCGACTCATGCCAGTGCAGGGTGAAGGATTCGAATATCGCGAAGATCGCAGCACTGCGTACCCACTTCGCTTTTTGACAAATGGCCGTGAACGATGGCACGCATTTACGGTCAGCTCGCCGGCCAACATTTTTCTCTTTGGCACTGACGGCTATGGCCGTGACATCTTCTCGCGTGTTCTCTTTGGGGGCCGGATCTCGGTGCTGGCAGCGCTCTTGGCAACTCTGCTTGCGGTCGGGATCGGCACTGTATTAGGGGCCGTCTCCGGTCACTTCGGCGGCGCAGCCGATGCAATCGTGATGCGTGGAGCCGAACTGGTTCTGGCTCTTCCCTGGATCTATCTGCTGTTGGCAATTCGTGCATTCCCGCCGCTGCATATTCCCGCAATGCAGACGTTTCTCTTGATATCGGGCGTAGTCGGGGCAATGGGATGGGCGCGTCCGGCGCGCCTCATTCGCGGAGTTGTGCTGAGCGCAAAGGAACGTCCATTCGTGATGGCGGCGCGCGGATTTGGCGCGTCAGAGTGGTACCTCCTGCGCCGGCATGTGCTTCCGCAGGCACTCGGAATCGTGATTACTCAGGCGGTGATTCTGGTTCCGCAATTCGTCACGGCAGAAGCGACTTTGTCGTTTCTGGGCCTGGGTATGACGGAGTCGCTACCGAGCTGGGGCAATATGCTCTCGGCATTTCAGCAAGTGCAGGTGATGACTTCGTATTGGTGGATGGCTTGTCCGATCGTCGCACTCGTCTTCGTTTCTTCAACTT
>DATLKS010000816.1:0-4539 GCA_035538255.1 Terriglobales bacterium | reverse complement strand
GTAAAAGCAATGGACAGCCAGCGGTGGGTCTGCCGAATCCATTTGTTCCAGTTCAATGGAACCTCCTTTGAAAACGAGACTCGATTCACCCCTCTTGAGCCGCCTGCGGCGGCCACTTGGGGGTTCCAACACCGAATTGCTTTGCGTACTCCGCGTGCAATCGGTGCCAACCGCTGAACTTCATCACCTCGACGCCGACCATGCGGCCGATGGGAGTTCCGCCGAGAAAGCGATCCAGAACGTCGAAACAAATGTGCCACCCGGCAGCACCCATTGCGATGAAGCGGCGATTGAGGTTGTGCCAGAGCGTCAGGCGCGTACCGCCGGCAAAGGGTTCCAGCTCCCATCGGGTATTAGCGTCACCCCAGTTGTACTCGAGCACTTTGGGAGCATCGGCCCGCATCACTGTTATTTCGGAAGTTTTGGGGGTGGGCGCTCGCACCGTCGTGAGCTTCACCTTGGCTCCAACTGTACCCAGGCTCTTATCGGCGTCGAAGGGCGCCCACTCGCGCAGATGCTCCGGCTCGGTGAGCGCCCGCCAAACTTTTTCCGGCGAGTGGCGCAGCTCTCTGACCAGAATGAGCGTCCACATCTCTCCGTCCTTTTTTACCTGCGCCCCACTGGCCGGACCCGGTGTGTACTGCTCGCGATCGCTCATCTCCTTCTCCCTGTCTTCCTTTTTGTCCCTGCTGGTTGATCTTTATCCATATCTACGCGATCGAGGTGGCGTTCGAGAGCATCTAGAAGGGCGGACCAGAACCGACGGAGGTGCGCCAGCAACGCGCCTGCTGACTCCTGAGGTGGTCCACTGTACTGCTCGCGATCGCTCACCTTCTTCTCCTTGATCCTTAGCGTGAATAGCGTGCCAGCTGGGTGAGCTGAATGAGGTTGCCGCAGGTATCCTTCAGCATCGCAATCGTGGAGCCGGTCACGGCGGTGGGCGGCATCGTGAACTCGGCGCCGCGTGCCTTGATCCGGTTGTAGTCGCCGTTGACGTCGTCGGTGAAGAACATGACTGCCGGCTGGCCTTGTTGAAAGATAGCCTGCTGATACGCTTTGGCCGCCGGATTATTGTTCAGCGCCAACTGCAGCTCAGTGCCATTCGGCTCATCGGGCGACGCCACGGTCAGCCAGCGATATGGGCCCTGGCTGAAATCGGTCTTCTTGGCAAAGCCCAGGACCTCCGTATAGAAGCGTAGGGCCTTGTCTTGGTCGTCCACATATACGCTGGTCAACTTGATTTTCATTTCGTTTCTCCGTTGTCACGTTTGCGGTTTGGGCCGTGGTCTTTTCTTGATCTTCCTCTTCGCTGATGGCGAGTGATCTTCATCCATGCGGTCGAGGTGGCGTTCGAGAGCATCCACGTGCGCGGACCAGAAGCGACGGAACTGAGCCAGCCAGTCATCCACCTCCTGAAATGGTTCTGGCTTGAGCCGGTAGAGACGGCGCTGTGCGTCCACCGTCGATTCCACGAAACCGGCCTCGCGCAGCACGCGCAGGTGCTTTGAGACGGTCGGCTGCGGCATACGAAGTTGACGCTCGATCTCTCCAACCGACTGTTGGGATAAGACCAGGAGGCTCAATATCGCGCGGCGGTTCGGCTCCGCAATGATTTCGAATACAGATTCCACTCGCTCTTATATACTCTTCATAGTATATGCTTGTCAAGGCATATACAGTGCCGCTTCTCTTCCGCTGGTGATCGAAAAGAGCTGGCTTATGCGCCGAAAAGATCTTATTCGGCTCGGACTTACCAGGAGATCAATCAAAAGCTCGGCAGTCCGATGGCTTCTGTCTGAACAAGAAAAGGATCTTTGATGTGGAAGCAGCCAAGAAGAAGTTACTCCAGAAGCCCCGAGTGAGGCAGAGTCGCCGTGGTGACTAGCCGAGATCTACCTTGCCTTGTTTCCTTTTACCTTGCCAATCGGCTTTAATGTGCGCGTGCGGGCCCACTGCTTGGCTTCGCGTGCTAATTCCGTGGCTTGGGCGTCGCGGAGAGATTCTTTAAGTCCATCTGCATTCTCTCCAGGAAGGACCTCGCGCAGCGCCCAATCGACGCGGGCTATTGCAGACCGCGTCATGTCGATGAGCGGTTCATCGCGAGTTAGCTCGACCGAATAAAGCACAGTGGTCAATGCATTTCTCACGTGATGATTTACGTCCGCGATGATCTGGAGCTGGGCGAGCGCCAATTGCTGCCGCTTGTTGTAGTGAGAGAGAGCAATGAATGCGAGGAGCGCAGCGATAGCGGCGGCAAGGGCGTCAGAGTAGAGCAGGTCCCGCTGGCTTCCAAGCAGCGCCCAGTCAAGAAGAAATCCGCCGGCTCCTACTAGAACGGCAGTGGCGACTACAGCAAAGACGAGTTGAAGGGTAGTCAGACAGCGGGGGAGCGAAGGAGACACGGAGCCACGGAGCATGCTGCTAATTATATGGGGTCGGCTGAAGCGGGCAGCACGTCTTCCCGCTTGATTGCCCGCAGTCGGCTCAACGCGCTGTTCACGCTTCAATCGGTCTAGAACTTGTAACCAAATCCCATAGAAATCACTGGATAGAATCTGGCGGGCGAGGCGGAGTGGTTGATCTTGGCCTGTTCTGCGAGGACGTTGCTCTGGAATGTCGGGTTCGAAGCTACGTCGGTGCAGTTGAGTCCAAAAGAGTCGCAGGCGCGTCCGGCGAAGCTCAGGGTTGTGCGGGGCACGCCTTGGTAAACGGCTCCGACGTCAAAGCTCGTCGCAAAATGGCGTTCACCACGGTGCGCTAGATTGCCCCAGCCGAGCAGGAACATTGGACCGGCTTTGCTGAATGCCAGCTTCCCATTTCCGGAAAGCGGGCTGGATGGGTCGCTGGTGTAGTTTGTCCCGCCCAGCGTGAACGACTGTCCGCCGGGAACCGACGCCTTGCCCGTTAGCTGGTTGCCGTTGTAGAGCATCGCTCCCGGACTAAGATGGAAGCCGCCGCCAAACGGAAAAATGTCATACAGGGCCTGCACCGAGCTGAGCCCCAGCTTGCCCGAGTAGGTCACGCCGTCTTTATCGAAGCTGCGGCTATAGTTGAATGCCGAAAATCCGAAGCGGACATTCGAGCGCCTCGTAACCGGCACGGCCATGTCACCGCCCAGTCCGAGCAGCGACGTCTTAAAGCTAATGCCGGGACGATGGCTAAACGTTGGTCCTTCGGATTTCTGGACCATGGGTGCGGCCGAAACGTTGGCCCAGTCGGAGTTCGGCTGTCCAGCGTTGTCGGAGGCAAACGCACCAGAGCAGATAGTAAGGCTCGCAGCAAGCAAAGCCATAGAGAATTTGTTTCGCACAATGAGTCCTTTGGAATTGGCTGAGAATCAGAGGCACGCGGGCGCGACAGATCACATCCGCAGTGACTTCAGCAGACCTGACAGTACGTCACCTCTGATTCAGGAGGAAGATTACGACCGTAATGAAGCCCGCAGGGACCGGGCGGACCTCGCACGTCTGGCTAATCAGCTTGCCGGAGAACAGCAGACCCCGCACTCCCTATCGACGGATCACGATTGTCGCTGCGGGCTGTGGGGTGACAGTTCCTAAAAGGGAAGGTGTACTCTCGGATGGTAGGCGCCTATTGACCGAGCACAATGCGTTCAATCGAATTCGCTCGTCCCGTTTGAGGATCACAGTCGATCAGTACGCCGTTTAAGCGGACATCGCCTCGGGCTGCATCGAAGCGATTGGGCATGCTGGTTAGAAAGCGAGCCAGCACCTGCTCTTTTTCAACTCCGATCACGCTGTCGTAGGGTCCGCTCATTCCGATATCAGTCTGATAAGCGGTGCCTTTCGGCAGGACGCGCGTATCAGCGGTAGGAATGTGCGTGTGCGTCCCGAGAACTGCAGTCACGCGTCCATCAAGATACCAGCCCATGGCAACCTTTTCTGATGTTGCTTCGGCATGCATATCCACCAGAATTACCTTGGCCTTGATCTTCTCGAGGAGGCGGTCGGCGGTCCGAAATGGGCAATCGTTGCTCACCATGAAAACACGGCCCTGCAGATTGATAGCGGCATAGGGCACGCCGCTGCGCGTGACGCCTTCATAGTGCCCGCTGCCCGGAGCCGTTGCAGGATAGTTTGCCGGACGCAGCACCCGCCGTGCCGAGCTGCCGTTAGTCATGCCGCCGGCGAGATATTCGTTGATCTCCTTCTTATCCCAAACATGATTTCCGGAAGTTAGGACGTCGGCGCCTAGTTCGAAAAACTCTTCACAGATAGCGGGGGTAACTCCGAAGCCTCCAGCGGCATTCTCCACGTTGATGACGAGCAGCTCGACGCTATTGCTCTCGACCAGATGGTGCACATGCTCACGGACGATCTTCCGCCCTGGACTGCCAAAGACGTCGCCAACAAAGAGAATTCGCACCTGTCAGGATAGCAGGGGAGCTGTCGGCCGTCGGCTTTCGGCGTTTGGCCCCAAAGCATTCTCGATTGCCTGCTCGTTGAAGGGTATCCGTGCCATAATGGCAAACCTTCAGGAGATTCGGATGTCTCCCAACTTCGCAAACGGAAAGATCTG
>DATLKS010000815.1:0-1525 GCA_035538255.1 Terriglobales bacterium | reverse complement strand
GACCTCACAGCAAAACCAACCGTTTCCATTGTTGTTCCTTTTCACAACGAGGAGGACAACATCACCGAATTGTATGCCCGACTGCACTCAGTGATTGAAGACGTTGATTGGGAATACCAGTTTGTCTTCGTGGATGATGGGAGCACAGATCTTACATATAAACGACTGAGGGATCTTGCCGCAATCGACCCTCGTGTCGCTGTTGTCCGGTTACGCCGAAACTTTGGTCAGACTGCGGCGCTGGCGGCTGGGTTCGCACACTGCAAATGTGTCTACGTGATCGCCATGGACGGCGACCTTCAGCATGATCCGGCGGACATTCCCAGATTCCTGGAAAAGCTCGAGGAGGGATACGACGTTGTCAGCGGTTGGCGCAAGCACCGCGTTGACAACCTATTGTTGCGGAAGATTCCTTCATGTTGTGCAAACTGGCTCATGGCCAAGCTCAGCGGCGTCAACATTCACGATTTCGGAACAACATTTAAGGCGTACCGCCGCGAGCTGCTCTCTCAATTACCGCTCTATGGAGAGATGCACCGATTTATACCAGCTTTGGCTTCGGCATACGGCGCCTCGATCTGTGAAATTCCTATTCAAAACAAGCATCGGAAGCACGGGGTATCGCATTACAACTTGTCTCGCACCTTCCGGGTCATGTTCGATCTGCTCACCATTCGGTTTCTCCTTCGCTACATGTCGCGGCCGCTGCACTTCTTTGGCCGGCTCGGCCTGATCAATATGAGTGTGGGATCCGCCGTGGCACTTTGGCTGCTGATGTCGAAGGTCCTGTATCGAACCGATGTCGTGGAGCAACACGCACTGCTGCTGGTTTTTGCGGCGGTCCTGGTCCTGCTGGGCCTCCAGTTGGTGGCACTCGGACTCCTCGGCGAATTGGGAGTCTGGCAGTACTTCAACCCATCTGCGCGGAAACCATATTCTGTGTCCGAGATTCTTGATCTGCGCGTAGCCGGTGGTATTGATATCGCGTCCGAGTGGCGGTCATGAGCACGACGGCGCTCGCGATGGAAACGGAAGAATCTGCGTTGAGTGAGTTTCAGGATCGTTCCTGGCACTGGCATCGGGACGCCGCAATTGCGCTCCTGCTTACGGTCCTGGCGTTTGCCGCTCGGTTGAATCACGTCTCCTTTAACAGCCTGTCAGAGGACGAGTCGGCAAAGTGGGCGGCCATTCAGGAATATCGTCACGGACACTTCGTGGGCGTCAACAGTGAGCACCCGATGATGCTGAAGGTGCTGGCCTGGGGTAGTCTGACAGCGGGTGAGCGCTGGAACCGCCTAGCCTCACTGCATGGCTGGCCCACTATGAGCCCCGAGGGCTGGCTTCGATTTCCTAATGTCCTTTTAGGCGCGGCGACGACCGCAATTCTCTTCCTGTTTTGTCGTCGCCTGATCGGATTTGTGGGCTCGTTCGCGGCGAGCTTCTTCTGGGCAGTTTCGCCATTGGCAGTCGCATTAAATCGGCTTGCCAAAGAGGAGACGCTGCTCACCTTCTTCACTCTTCTGGC
>DATLKS010000814.1:0-14618 GCA_035538255.1 Terriglobales bacterium | reverse complement strand
CAGTGCCCTACGTGGTCGTGACGTCGGAAAAGAATGCCGGTTCAATTATGGCGATGGCACAGTATGTGACCTCTGGTGACTGCAAGACCAGTTCCCTGGAGCTGGAGCATGCGGATGGAAGCTGGAATGTGCGCTCACTCTGCTTTCAGTCGAAGACCGCTGTGTATTTCGGCAAAACAAAGAGCACAAACATGGTAAGTGCAAAGGCTGCAACTCCGGCCGGGCCAGTCGCGGGATCGAATTGATCGGAAGGCTATTCAGGACGGATTCGGGAAAACCGCATCCGTCCTGTTTTCGCGCGATGCAATAAATGTTCCTATGACTTTGATACAGAAAATTCATCAGCCCTGATTTCTCCGGTCGCTACAATGCCGATATGGACCATATAAATCTGAATCCGGCTCTTGATTTTCTTCATAGCTTAGGTACACGCATTGCAGCGGCAGATCCTCTTCACGAAGTCCTTGATGAGATCGTCGATTTTGTTGCAGATCTCGTGAATTGCGATTCGTGCTTCATATTTGTTCTCGAAGGCGATGAACTCGTGCTGCGCGCATCGAAGAATCCGCATCCGGAGGTCTTGGACACGCTCAAGATGCGCGTGGGACAAGGCATTGCCGGCTGGGTGGCGGAGCACCGAGAAATTGTCAGTTTGGCGCAGAATGCTTCGCACGACACGCGCTTTAAGGTGTTCACGGAATTACCAGAAGACACTTATGAGGCCATGCTGTCGGTACCAATTGTTTCAAGAGGACGCGTAGTCAGTGTCATCAACGTGCAACATAAGAATCCGCACGTCTATACGCCGCGCGAGGTAAAAGCGATTTCAACCATCGGTCACCTAGTGGGTGCTGCGATCGAGATGGCCCGACTCGAGAATGAAGTTACCCAGCTTTCCGATAAGCTTGCGACACGAAAAGTTGTAGAGCGCGCCAAAGGGATCATGCAGCGCGATCTCTCTATCAGTGAGGAGGCGGCGTACGCAATGATCCAGAAACAGGCGCGCCATCGACGCAAGTCGATGAAAGAGATCAGTGAGGCGATTCTCCTGGCCGATGAGTTGAAGAAGGCCAATCAGGCAGTCTCCTAGGTTCCCCATCGAAGTGCGTCTTGCACTGGGAGCCGCTTGCCAACGCACGGGCTCGCGGCTCCTTTTTTAGCTTCGAAGCTGCGTAGCTACGAAACTTCGAAGCTCGATCCGCGCTAGAATTTAAGCGTGCAGAATCCTCTTCATACCCGCCAGGTCGATAAGCTCCCGGGAACCGTAAAGCTCACAGGGCGCATTCTCTTTCTCACTGAAGATCCGGACCTGATCCAGTGGCAGCTTGCGGGCGATGATCTGCCATGGGACACGAAAAATCCAGCAAACAATCCTAAGCTGCGCGATGACATTTCCACTGATGAGATTACGCCGGCTCACATCTGCTTCTTCTTTGATGAGACCTTAGGCGAATTTCCATACACCGGGCTGAAATGTGGAAACGAGGTGCCGATCAAGCGCGGGGATGTGAAGAAGGGCGGATTCGTCGCGGCAGTCAGCGGCAAACGCAGAGGGAAGGGATCGAGCCGGGAGCAATCGCCGTACGCTGAGCTGTCGGCGGGCATCAAACTTGTAATCGCCGAAAATATTGAACGCATCTACAGGCAAAACTGCCAGAATCTTGGTGTGCTCACCTCAACCGACTTCAGCCTGATTGACTGCATCCGCCGCGGTGAAGAGATTCCCCTCGAGGTCTTCACGCGCGGAGAAGATGACATTACGCGCCAGGTGATCGAATACGGCGGTCTCTTCTCGTTCAACGTCGCACGCCTGCAGGGCAAGGTTTCCATTCCGGGAATCGATACCAAGCCTCGCCCGATGACAGTCACAGAGAAGATCTTTGCCCGCCACATGATCGCGCCGAACGGCAAAGTCGGCGTGCCTGCAGTGAAGCCCGGAGATGCCGGCTTTGCGCGTACAGATCTTCGTTTCAGCCATGAGTACGTCACGCCTATGGCGGCGATCTTCTACGAGCATTTTGTCGGCAAAGACACGCCGGTGAATGACCGCTCAAGCATCATCTTCTTTCGCGACCATCTCACATTTCTCGACGAAGTTCTCTCGGAAGAGAAGAAGAAGATGGGTCTGCTCGATCTTGCGACCCAGCTCAAGATGAAGCAGGAGAAGTTCGCGCAGTCGCAAGGCATCAAGCTGCACGGCGAGCTGAAGGACCGAAAAGGCTCTGAAGGGATCTGTCACTCAATCGTCGCCGAAAGTTATGCCCTGCCGGGAGAGTTGAATGTCGGTTCGGATTCGCACACTCCGCATGTCGGGGCGGTCGGTTGCATCGCGTTCGGAATCGGAACTACCGATGTCTTCGATTCCTGGATCACGAAGGATGTCCGCGTAAGGGTTCCCGAATCGGTAAGGGTAATCGTCCGCGGAAAGCGCCGTCCGAACGTCACCGCCAAGGATTACATTCTCAAGCTTCTGGCGATGGAATATATTCGCACCGGTAAGGCTCTTGCCAAGGTGATGGAGTATTCCGGTGAAGCTATCGAGGAGCTTGGCGTCGATGAACGCGCGACGATGTGCAATATGGCCGCAGAAATCGGAGGATTTACCGGCATCGTTGCGCCGGACAAGAAGGTTGTCGATTTTCTGGTTGAACGGCGGGGCATGAATCGTGGCGAGGCTGAAAAGCTGATCGAGGGCTTGTACAGCGATCCCGGCGCACAGTACGCACACGTCATTGAGATGGACGCCCCCGAGATCTATCCCATGGTCGCCACGCCCGGCGACCCCGGAAACGGCAAATACGTTCGCGACCTGAACACGCCGGTTCCGATCGAAATTGCCTATGGTGGTACCTGTACGGCGGGCAAGAACGAAGACATGGACATGTACGCGGCCGTACTCGGCGACGCGCTGCGACAAGGAAAACACGTTTCGCCTTCCGTCCAGTTCTACATTCAGTTCGGATCGCAGGAGACGCGCGAGTACTGCGTGCGCAGAGGCTACCTCGAAATCTTTCGGCAGGCAGGAGCAAAGGTTATAGAGCCAAGCTGCGGCGCATGCATCAATGCAGGTCCGGGAGTCTCCACGCGCCCCGATCAGGTCGTGATCAGTGCACAAAACCGTAATTTCCCGGGGCGAAGCGGGCCGGGGCAGATGTATCTCGCCAGCCCATACACAGTTGCTGCCAGTGCTATTGCGGGATACATCGTCGAATACGAGCTCGCGAGCCGGAGGGAGCTGATAGAAGCGTGATTGCAGTCCAAAGATTTTTGGATTTCAGGGACTCGATCTCCGAGTCGTTTCCAAGCTCCGATTCCGAACTTGCTGAGCGCCTTGAATGGCAGCTCGCGCAGCTCAACGAGCAGATTGCGCATTTCAGCAGACTAGCCTTGCAATCCTTTGATCCCGACGCGCAGGATCGTTACTGGATCCTGGCGAGCGACATCAGCCGCGAGGCGTACGAGATCAGGCGAACGCTGCGTGAGTTAAAGTCTGAGTAAGACTCCACGTTGGAGCCATTTCCTGAAACGCCTTTCATGCGCGGCGGTGCTGCTGATAAGATATTTGTTTCCAGTCAGCATCTAATTGCGCCCTTATAGATGCACTCACGGCGCTTTCATTGGAGAAGAGCGAAATGGCATATGTAATTGCAGAACCTTGCATAGGTACCAAGGACACCGCATGCGTCGATGCGTGCCCAGTGGATTGCATCCACCCAAAAAAGGATGAAGGTCCGCACGCCGAGGCGCAGCAGCTTTTCATCGATCCAGTCGAATGCATCGACTGCGGCGCCTGCGTGCCCGTGTGTCCGGTCTCTGCTATTTTTGCTGCCGATGACCTGCCCGACAAGTGGAAGGAATACGAAGCTAAGAACTCCCAGTACTTCGGACGTTGAAGCAGCTTTTAGACCGCACTAGAACCCGGACGCTGAGCCCGGGTTTTGTGTTTCTGGCGATGCTCCGGCCGGCAGTAATTTAGAATCGCAGTCGAGGTCAGCGGAAACTCGTGTTGAAGCAGTCAGACGCAATCGTACTGCGGACATATCCGCTGCGTGAGGCTGACTTGCTGGTAACGCTGTTCACGCGCGAGGAAGGTAAAATTCGCGGCGTTGCGCGGTCGGCGAAGAAATCCAAGCGCCGGTTTGGAGGCGCACTCGAGCCGCTCACGCGTGTTCGCGCATACTACGATCAGAAGACGGGGCAGGAGCTGGTGCGGCTCGATTCCTGCGACGTAATCGAGTCGCCGCTGATGCACGCGATCGACTACGAGCGAACGATCGCGCTGTCTTATGTGGCGGAGGTGCTCGATGGCCTCTTGCCAGATCACGACGCCAACGATGCCGTCTTTCGTCTGACACTTTCGGTGTTGCCGCATCTCGAATCCGGCAGCATCTGGATGCCGCTTACGTACTTCGATCTCTGGATCACGCGGCTCATGGGCTTGCTGCCGGAACTGGGCGCGTGCATTGTGTGCGGAGAAGAGCTAAACGGATCAGGCCGAGTCTTCTTTCACGCGCTCGCCGATGGATTGATGTGCGCAACGCACAAGCGGCTCGCAAGTTCGGAGATGTCACTCATGTCGCGACAGATGGCCGCGGAAATGTTCCGCAGCCCGGTTGATGCATTCACGGCTGAGCAGTGGAAGCGCCAGCGCGGCGCGGATCTTAGAAAGTTTCTGGCGCAATGCATCGAGCGCCACATCGAAGGTAAGCTGGTAACCAGCGTCGCGTTGGCGAAGTTGGATTAGAACAAGCTGCTAAGCTCCTAAGCCCTGAGCTTCTGAGCTATGAAGCAGCTTAGAAGCTCAGGAGCTTAGAAGCTTTCTGCCGGCACTTACGTTTCAGGAACTCATCCTCAAACTCCAGACCTTCTGGGCTGACTACGGATGTGTGCTCCAGCAGCCGTACGATCTCGAAGTCGGCGCCGGCACCATGTCGCCGGAAACATTCCTGCGCGTGCTTGGGCCGAAGCCGTACCGCGTTGCATATCTTCAGCCCTCGCGCCGACCTGCGGACGGACGATATGGCGAGAATCCTAATCGTCTGTATAAGCACACGCAGCTTCAGGTGATCCTTAAGCCGCCTCCAGACGATGTACAGGAACTTTACCTGCGCTCGCTCGAAGCCATCGGCATCGATCTCCGCAAGCACGACATCAAGTTCGAAGAAGACAATTGGGAGTCGCCGACGCTTGGCGCCTGGGGAATCGGCTGGCAAGTGATGCTCGATGGACTAGAGATCACACAATTCACGTACTTCCAACAGTGCGGCGGCATCGATCTCGATCCTATTTCGGTAGAGCTGACTTATGGCCTCGAGCGTCTCGCAGCGTTTCTACAAGACGTTGACAGCATCTATGATGTCGTTTGGTCGCGAGGGGCGGATGGCAAGCCGGTCACCTATGGCGACGTGCGGCTAGCAGAAGAACTTCAGCTTTCGGTCTATAACTTTGAGGCTGCTGACGTGCAAAAGGCCTGGCAGCACCTGCAGTTGTACGAAGCTGAATGCAAGGCGTTGATCGAGGGTTATGCAGCAGCGAAAAAGCAAGCCGGCGACAAAGCAGATCTCGAATCAGTTCGGCGGTATCCGATTTTGGGAGCCTTTGATCTGTGTCTGAAGTGCTCGCATTTGTTTAACATTCTCGACGCCCGAGGCGCAATTTCGGTAACGGAACGTGTTGGCGTTATCGCGCGCATTCGCGCGCTGGCTGTAGGAGTGGCAAAAGCATATTTCGACCAGCAGCAGCTGTCTTCGGCTGGCGAAGCAGCAGCATGATATTTCTCCGTGATATCTGTACCCGAAGGTCCATGAAAACCGTGGCGGTGTTTGCCTTCACTTAGATGCCCGATCTACTAATCGAAATCGGCTGTGAAGAAATCCCGGCGCGTATGATCGACGCGGCGCGCGAGGAGTTCGCGAAGCGCGTTTCCGATCTTCTCCAGCGCGAGCGTTTAGTTGTACAGACTGCGATTACCAGCTTCTCCACTCCGAGACGCCTTGCCGTGCTAGCTCGCCAAGTGGAGGCCCGCCAGCCCGATGTCGTGGAGAAGTTAGTCGGGCCAGCCACCAAGGTCGCGTATAAAGACGGGAATCCCACACCGGCTGCTGAGGCCTTTGCGCGCAAAGCCGGCATCGACGTCGCCAAGCTCGACAGGATCACCAATCCGAAGGGCGAGTACATCGCCGCGACCATTACACGCAAAGGACGCAGCACCGCCGAGGTCCTCGCCGAAGCCCTGCCCAAAGAGCTGAATGCTCTCTATTGGGCAAAGAACATGTACTGGCGTGCCGAGAAGCCGGAGCGCTTCGTGCGTCCGGTGCGCTGGATCGTCGGATTGCTCGACGACCACGTCCTTCCTTTGCACTACGCCGGAGTTGCAGCAGGAAACCGATCGCGGGGACATCGAATTCTCGCCGACTCCGAGCTGAAGATTCCTGCACCCACCAGCTATGACGAAAAACTGAAGGCGAGCAAAGTCATCGCCACTCCGGCTGAGCGCGAAGCGCAAATACGCAAGGCTCTAGACGCAGCCACACGGACTGTCGCCGGTGCACGTTGGCGTGGAGATTCGGACCTACTGAACACCGTCGTAAATCTCACTGAATTCCCCGGGGTCATTTTAGGCAGCTTCGATCGCGCATTCCTAAGCCTTCCCGAGGAAGTGCTGGTGACTGTAATGCGCGACCACCAGAAGTACTTTGCTGTCGAGGACGCGCGAGGCAAACTCGCGCCGCATTTTCTCGCCGTGCTGAACACTGACGGTGACCGCGACGGAATCATCCGCCACGGCAACGAGCGTGTCCTGCGCGCGCGCTTCAACGACGCTCAATTTTTCTGGCAGACCGATCAGAAGATTTCGCTCGTCGAACGCGTGGAGATGTTGCGCAACGTGACCTTCCAGAAAGAGCTCGGCAGCTACTGGGCCAAAACGGAACGAATGTGCGCGGTGGCAAAGGCGCTGGCCGGCGAGCTGAGCAAGAAGGGAGCTGCCGTCAAGGTAGATGTCGTAGACGAAGCCGCCCGCCTCGCGAAAACCGATCTCACGACCGAGTTGGTAAAAGAATTCACCGAGCTGCAGGGCATCGTCGGTGGACTGTACGCAAAGGCGCAAGGCCATCCGCCGGAGGTCGCGGACACCATCTACGACCATTATCGTCCTGAATCAACCGAAGATGCCGTCCCTCGTTCCATAGAAGGAGCGATCGTTTCTATCGCCGACAAAGCCGACAGCATTGCCGGAATGTTTGCGCTGGGACTGCAACCCAGCGGATCAAAAGACCCGTTTGCTTTACGCCGGCAGGCGAACGGAATGGTTCGCATTCTCGCTGAACATCAACTTCGGCTGCGGATCAGCGAAATATTCAGTGCTGCTTTGGAACAGTACCGTGCTTCTGAAGGACTGAAGAGCAAGCTTCTGGAACTGGGCAAAGCACCGGAAGCCCTGGCAGGCTTTTTCCGGGAGCGCCTGGAGTTTTATCTGCGCGATCTGCGCGGCTTCGCTTATGACGTGGTCAACGCAGTGCTGGCCGCCGGATCGGATGATGTGGTCGATGCTGTCTCGCGCGCCGAGGCCGTGGCCAGCGTTCGTCCGACCGACGATTTCTTGGCGATCTCCACGGCATTCAAGCGCATGAAGAACATTCTGCGTCAGGCTCAGGAAACAGGGAAGCGCTGGCCCGAAGAGTTCAACGCAGCCCATCTAGTAGAACCTGCCGAGCAGGCGCTCGGATCGCGCGTAGCGGAAACGCGTACCAAAGTGGAATCGCTGCGCAGAGCGAAACAGGAAAGGGAAGCCCTGGCGCACATCGCTCAACTCCGTCCTGCAGTGGACACGTTCTTCGACAAAGTAATGGTCATGGTTGAGGACGAAAAGCTTCGTGCTAATCGCCTCGCGCTGCTGGCCACCATGCAGCGCAGCTTCTCCACGATCGCCGATTTTTCGGAGATTGTGACCGAGAAAGCTGCGGGCTGCTAACTGCTCGCTACTGGCTACTAGCTGCTAGCTCCTGGCGAAACCAACGGGGAGGTTCACCAGGAAGGCATGAAAACATACAGCTGCTTTGGAGTATCCGTGCGATCCGTAGCATCCGTGTTTATCCGCTTGGGCATTTGTTGTAGTGGGTGTCAGACAGAGGCAGCCAGTAGCCAGCAGCCAGTAGCTAGCAGCTTCTTCACTGCACCTTTTGTAAGCGCGCAATCAGTTTTTGCACCAGGTTCTCTTCCGAATCTGACCAGAGCACGCGGCCGCTGATTCCGGCATTCTTCTCAACAGCGGACGTGAATGCCACCAGCTTCTGCACGTTGGCCTTAACGCGCTCTTCGCTGAGCTGATCCAGATCGAGCTCTTCGTGCAGGAAAGGTGTGTCGAGGCCAAAGTCGATTTCGATGTGCCCGTCTTCTTGGTAGGCGCCGTCTTCGAACTCCGTACCCTGGACAAGGAACTTGACCGGCTGAGGCGTAAGCCGCCAAGTGGTATCGAGTCCGCCGCCTATTTCGGGAGTCCACAGATCCCACATCGTATCGAACTCATAGCCGTGATCGCTATGCACATGCTCGCCGGCAAATTCTATCGCCTGCTCCGGCGTAGCACGATAGTCAAAGGTCTCTTCAAAAACCGGCGGCTCATTCCACGAGATGCCATGCACGGCAAGATGCCCAACCCCGGAGCGCGAACTGGAAAAAGGAAATTGCCGCAGCACAGAGAGAGTGCGCGGCATCATCTCTCCTTCTGCGAACGAAGGAAACCAAAGACTGAGATAAAGACGATCAGCCATGGGCAAACGATTATTGTAGCGTTGGGCCGATGCCCGAGGGGTGAACACGAAGTCGCAAGGAAGAAAGATGAACACCTAAGCAACTCCTGGATGACGACGAGCAAGGCCGAGAGTCGCGTTGGACAAATTTCTTGGCATTTGGGCATAAGGATGTGCAACTGTGCGCTACGTCACACATTGCGTAGCTTCGCTCCGTAGCATCCAGCGGTTGCCTTCCGGATCGGAGAAGTTGGCGAACTGAAATAGTTCCCGCGCGGGATCGAGCCCAAAACCTCCGTTCCAACGTTTAATGGGCCTGTTGTGCCGATCACAGACCGCGATCCCACCTTCGGGGATTCGCCGGCGTTTCCG
This sequence comes from Terriglobales bacterium, assembly GCA_035538255.1. Classification (GTDB taxonomy): domain Bacteria; phylum Acidobacteriota; class Terriglobia; order Terriglobales; family Acidobacteriaceae; genus Gp1-AA112. The sequence continues at coordinate 5,496 of DATLKS010000814.1, read as the reverse complement.
CTCATTAGTGGGTACTAGGTCTGCTGCATCGAGTTGTGCTTGCGCTCCCTGGGGCAGGCCGCCGTTTCATTGCTGAGCTGTGGACCGCACGGCGCAGAAAGAGCAAGAACCAAACCTCTTTACGTAACAATTTCATAAGCAAGCCACTGATAAATATGGATACTTTGCGCTTAACCGACTTAACGGTGAATTAACTTGCTCCACAACTCGTTGTGCAGTGTAGTGACGGCGATCAAGCAACAGGCGACAGCCGGCGATTAGTTCATTTAACTGGGCGGACGATTCCTCCTTATATCTCTCACAGAGGACAAGGTCTGAGAGCTGTTCTGTACAAGGAAACGAATTCATGGGCCATAGGTTTAATCGTAGAGAATTCCTAAAGACGGCCTCCATTTTGCCGATTGCAGCCGTAGCCGGATCCTGTCTTGAAAGTCTTCCTGCGTTCGCGACGCCTCAACCGATCAAGCGCGAGGGCGGACCGATGCTCAAGCTTTCGCTTAACGCTTATTCCTTCAGTAAGTTGCTAAATGACAAGTTAAAGCGCAACCAAAAAGGCGTTGACCTGTTCGACCTGGTGGACTTTTGCGCCCAGCACAACTTCGATGGCTTCGACGCTACTGGATATTTCTTTCCTGGCTACCCTGCGGTTCCCAAGGCCGAGTACATCAACGATCTAAAGCGCAAAGCCTTCGAATTGGGCGTCGGCATCAGTGGCACGGGGGTGCGTAATAACTTCACCGTCCCGGACAAGGCGAAGCGAGCCGCTGATGTGCAGCACATCAAGGAATGGGTTGAGGTCGCCTCGCAGCTTGGAGCTCCTGTGCTGCGCGTCTTTGCTGATACACAGATGAAAAACCTCAGCTGGCAGGATGTCGCCAAGGGTTATACATGGGATCAGGTCGCCGACTGGATTGCCGCAGACTTGCGGGAGTGCGCTGCTCAAGGAAAGAAGTATGGAGTGATCATCGGCGTGCAAAATCATGGAGATTTTCTCAAAACCGGCGACGGCCTCCTGAAGCTCCTTAGCCTTGTAGATTCCGAATGGTGTGGGGCCATCATTGACACCGGTTACTTCAGATCCAGGGACCCTTACGAAGATATGGCTCGAGTGGCTCCATATGCCGTCAATTGGCAGGTAAAACAGAGCGCGTTTGGCGCCGAAAGCGATGTGCCGCTCGATTTGCGCAGATTCGTAGGTATCGTGCGCGCGTCAGGGTACCGGGGTTATCTGCCGATTGAAACCCTCGCCGCGAAGGGGAAGGATTACGATCCATTCAAAGTAGTGCCGAAGTTTCTCAACGAACTGCGGCAGGCAATTGCAGAGACTGCATGATTTCGTCTCATATTGCCGAGCCGGCCGCCTCCGAAGCGGTTGTACCGAACCGGGAGGCATCATACCGCTGGGTCATTTGCGTGTTGCTGTTTCTCGTCGCAACCATCAACTACGTTGCCAGACAGGCCATCGGTCTTCTCAAGCCTACGCTGCAAACCGAAATCGGATGGAACGAGATCGGGTATAGCAATATCATCTTCGGGTTTCAGCTCGCTTATGCAGTCGGCCTGCTTCTGTTCGGGAAGTTGATCGATCGAGTCGGAACTCGCCAGGGATTTTCGTGGTCGGTCGCGCTCTGGAGCATGGCAGCCATGGCGCATGCGCTCGCCTCTTCGGTACTGGGATTCGAAATTGCGCGCTTTGTTTTGGGGTTAGGCCAGTCCGGCAACTTTCCCGCATCCATCAAGACGGTGGCGGAGTGGTTCCCGAAAAACGAGCGGGCGCTTGCAACTGGGATCTTTAACGCCGGCACGAACTTCGGTCCAGTCCTGGCACCATTCATCCTCGGCCCGATCACCCTGCGTTATGGTTGGAGGATTGCATTCATTTTCACGGGGACTATGGGAATTGCCTGGGTTCTGCTTTGGCTTACGCTTTATCGTCAAACCAGAGCAATCGAGAATCTCACAGATGTCCGGACCACAGATCGTCTTCAGGCGGCAAAAATCCCGTGGGCCAGGCTCCTTCCGCGAAGACAAACATGGGCGTTTGCCATCGGCAAGTTCATGACCGATCCGATTTGGTGGCTTTTTCTCTTCTGGCTTCCGGATTTTCTCTATAAAGTCCACGGGATAACCCTCTTGAAGGTCGGGCCTCCTTTGTTCGTGATCTATGGGATGGCAACGATCGGCAGTGTAGGTGGCGGATGGCTTTCCTCACACCTGATAAAGCGAGGATGGGCGGTGAACGCCAGCCGCAAAACCGCCATGCTTGCCTGCGCCCTGGCTGTGATTCCAATTGTGTTTGCATCTACCGTTTCGAGTTTGTGGCTCGCCGTCATTCTGATCGGCCTGGCGGTTGCGGCCCATCAGGGTTGGTCGGCAAACATGTTTACTCTCGCCACGGACATGTTTCCCGCCGCGGCGATCGGTTCCGTAGTGGGAATCGGAGGAATGTTGGGAGCGGTCGGAGGGCTGCTATTCGCGAAGATAACCGGCTACCTGTTGCAATGGACAGGCTCGTATATGGCGATTTTCGTCATCGCGGGCTCTGCCTATCTTGCCGCTCTAGCTATTATCCAGGCGCTCGTTCCTAAACTGGAACCCTGCAGATGTGATCTTTAGCCTCTCGGTGCACGCGCGGTCAGGATCATGGTGTCCCGCGGCAAGGTGCTGCGGCTTTTCACGCGCAGCAACGCTTCGAAGTATGGGAAGTCGGGAGACTTCGTGTGCGGTAACTGCGAGCGAAGGTGGACTAGCGAACCTGGGTCCGAGAGAAAGTCCAATGCAGTACCTACGGCAGCTCCGCCGGTTCCGGAGATGATCAGTACCTTGCCGGTTCCGGTCAGATTGGGAAGCAGGAAAATCGTGGCGTAGCCTTCGCGAGGCTCGCCCGCCTGTGATGTGGCATCGAACTTGTTCTCGTCTGCTCCGCTCCTCGTTGTGTCGACCGGGTAGAAGGTTCCCTGCGCAGCATCGAACCGCCATTGCAAAGATACATGACTCTCGAACGGCTCAATCCAGGGGTTGGAGCGGCTGTTGCCGAGCAGAATTGCGTTATCGGCCTTAAGCTCGCGAAACGAGTAGTCGCGTGCGAAGTGCAGCCTGGGAGTGTTGTGGAGTGCTCCCGCAATTTGAGCTAGTTTCCATAATAGCGATGCATCGGCATAACTGGATTGGCGTTTTAAGATCAACGCCTCGGCGCCGCTCCGACCGAGCGGAGTTTTCGCCGCATTATCCTGCACCGAACGAACGTAGCTGCGGTCGAAATATTCTGAGAGCCGAATCTGTTGCCCGGTGAGTTCCTGGAAGTATCCCAAGGCGGCGTCATCGAGCACGATATCAGTCGGTTTTTCGCCTGCGAACATCGACGACCAGAACTGCCGAATGACAGCATTGCTGGCGAGTGCGGTGGTATCCGAGCGTTCCAAACTCCGAACCCGCCAAAGCGACAGAAGGGTCGAAACGCCCAGAATTGCCGAGAGCGCCATGAGAACTGCCAATCTCCAATCGCGCGCAATGGCTGGAACCACCGTGGGCGAAGTATGTGGTGGTTCAGGAAGAGGAACGGGTGATGGCACCACTCTCTTGCGAAACACGGGGGCGTAGTTCCCTCGCGGTATGTCGATCACAACTGGTTCCTGGCTGCCCTCGTTCGCAAAGTACTGTTCGATCCGCTTGCGCAAAGTGGAGGCATGAACCCTCACGATGTTGTCGGCGTTGGTATCGTAGTCCGAGGACCGTCCAAAAACCTTGTGTCCGACTTCCTGCTCGTGAATGACTGCGACAGAATGATCCAGCACACGCTCGCAAACGTAGAGAAACATGTCTCGGAGCCGGACGGATTTGTTGAGGTAACTGCTGGAGGCAAGTCGTTCCACGAGGAGCTTGCGGTGATCGATGGTATTCGCCGCAGCCTTTCCCGGGGCACTGGCAACAGGCATTCTAGGGTCCCCTGACGTGCGCCCAATCGGCAGGTGATGGGCGCGAGGCGCAATTTTAACCTAAAATCTCAACTCAATCGCGTTCCGATTCTGTCTTGGCCTCGTGCGGGGTTTTACGTAAAGAGTGGCGATGCAACCCACCACAAGATGTGCGACTTGCATGTGCGTGCGCTCGACGTGCGCTTCACTGTGAATTAACTTGCTGGTTCGTCCCTGAGAGTCGATATTGATCAAACGCAATCTGCCAAGGAGCGATCCTTAGTCATGATCAGGACCATGCGTACAGCCATCCTTATTAGTTTTATATCTGCCACCTTGATATTGACGGCGCCCGGGATCGGGGCCGAGCAATCCAGCCGACCACACGTTCTGGGTATCTCCCATGCGGCGCTGTTTGTAAGCGACCTCGGAAAATCGCGGGCATTTTATGAGGATTTTCTGGGCTATGCCGAGCCCTACAAGCTTAAGCGCGACGACGGAAGCGACCGGATTGCTTTTATCAAGATAAACGAGGATCAGTACATTGAATTGTTTGCCGAGCCTCCGAAGAAGGACGGTCATCTGAATCACATATCTTTCTACGTGGACTCTGCCGAAGGAATGCGCTCCTATCTTGCTTCACAAGGCATTAAGGTTCCAGAGAGGGTTGGCAAGGGCAAGATCGGAAATTCCAACTTCAACATCAGCGATCCTGAGGGACACACCGTAGAGATCGTGCAGTACGAGCCCGACAGTTGGACGCGCCAGCACAAAGGAAAAGATCTGCCCGACACTCGCATTTCGACCCACATGCCGCACCTAGGCGTGACTGTCGGTCCGTTGCAGCCGGCCATGAAGTTCTATCGCGACGTCCTTGGCTTTCAGGAGTTCTGGCGTGGGAGTTCCAACGGAACAACATTGAGCTGGGTGAACATGCGAGTGCCCGATGGTAACGATTATCTGGAAATGATGCTGTACAAGGATTCCCCCGATACACGCCAGATGGGAGTTAAGAACCACATTTGTCTCGCAGTGCCGGATATCGAAAAAGCAGTTGCGGCTCTGGAAGCGCGCCCCGCTTACAAGAACTACGGACAGAAGATAGAGATCAAGACTGGTGTAAACGGCAAGCGGCAGGCGAATCTCTTCGACCCGGACGGCACCCGCGTCGAGCTCATGGAACCGAACACAGCAAACGGCAAGGCTGTGCCAGCCTCGACTGCACCGCCGCCGCAATAGGAAAATTCGTCGCTGCAATCAACTCCTCGAGGTCTTCCATCAGAGCCTCTTTACGTAAAGAGTCAAGGACCTAAGTTATTGTGAAATATAGGCTGGCTGCACACATGCATTCGATCTCCCCTTAACGGCGAATTCACTTGATAGCCGTGATCCTCATGTAAGAATCTACAGCGCACACTAACAACGAGGGTATCGCCATGAAGACTAGGTCTGTCTTCAGCATGGCACTTGCAATGTTCATGGGTTTGGCCACGACCGCCTCAAACGCCCAGCAAAGCCACGGAACAATTAACGGGCGGGTGTTGGATCCGACCGATGCAGCAGTCGCAGGCGCCGACGTTCG